>JANQKX010000676.1 GCA_028280915.1 Kiloniellaceae bacterium | reverse complement strand
AGCTCAGGCGCCCCTTTGGGATCGGCGGCGTGGGTCATCATGCTGTCATAGCTGGCGAGCGTCGTGAGAACGTTCCGACGGCGGCCGCCCTCATTCAGGATCTGCACGGCCGGCCCCCGGCGCGAGGCGATCTCGTTGGACCGCTTCAGACACTCACCCACCCAGAGCGCCTCGGCCTTGATCTCCGGATCTCCGTTGAACAGGGAGCGGCCCATGGCCGGCGGCAGGCCCAGATCGATGGCATAACCGTAATCTTCCGCGGCAAAGCCCAGCTTAACCGCGACCCGGTTACGCCGCACCGTGCCCTGGATCGGCTGATCGCCGCTTTTCATGCCCCGGGAAAAGGCTTCCGGCCCGGCCCAAAGGGTGGAGGCCAGCCCCCCTTCCCGGGCCAGGGCGCCGATCACCCGCCCCTGGGCCACGTCGGCCAGCAGGCGGATGGCCCGGTATAAACTGGATTTGCCGCTGCCGTTGGCGCCGGTGATCACGGTCAAGCGCTCCAGGGGAATCACCACCTCGCGCAAGGAACGGTAACCGGAGACGGCCAAGGTTAAGATCATGCCAAACGCCCAGCGGCCTCAGTCCTGTTGAACGGCAAGCAAGGGCTTCTTAGCCGGCACTATTGAAAATTTGGTTCTGCCATTTGCCCATGCGCATATTCAGGCGCTTGCGGTAGGCATCCATGACCTTGCTGGCCTCCGCCTCCTTGACCTTGTCCAGTTGTGCCTGAATTTTCGCGATTTGCGTGGCCGCATAGGCGCTCATCTTTGCCTCCCGTTTTTTGATCGGTTAATCGGTTTATCACGGGAGCTTAGGCAGACCGCCGAAACCCGGCAAGCCTTTTCCCCCATTCGGTCGTGAGCATCACTTTACGATGATCCGGCTTTCGATCCGGGTTCTCGGGCCCTATCTTATCTCAGAGGCCTGGCAGCAGATCCAAACGGGCCCCAACAGCAGGAGGATCATTTCATGAGCGACACCGCGTCCCAAAAAGCCCTCGTTCTCATCGACATCCAAAACGACTACTTCCCCGGCGGCAAATGGGCCCTGGACGGCATGGACCAGGCGGCGGAAAACGCCGCGGCGGTGCTGGAGGCCAGCCGCGCCGCGGGGGACCTGGTGATCCACGTGCGCCATGAATTCCCCAGCGATGACGCGCCATTTTTCGCCCCCGGCTCGGACGGCGCCCGGATCCACCCCCTGGTAACCCCCAAGGGCGAGGAAGCGGTGGTGCTGAAACACCAAGTCAACGCTTTCCGGGAAACCAACCTGGACGCGCTCTTGAAGGAAAACCACATCTCCGACCTGGTGATTTGCGGCGCCATGAGCCACATGTGCGTGGACGCCGGCACCCGCGCCGCCGCCGATCTGGGCTACAAGGTCACCTTGATCGAGGACGCCTGCGCCACCCGGGATCTGGAATTCAACGGCGAAATCGTGCCCGCCGCCCAAGTCCACCAAGCCTTCATGTCCGCCCTGGGCTTCGCCTACGCCACCACCCCCAAGGCCAAGGACTATCTCGGCGGCCTTTAGGGTCAGGACCCTTCGACCTAAAGCATGCCGCAGGGGGCCGCATCGACCCCGGACAGTCGGCACGGTCCCTTGCAATGAAACATGGCGTGTTCACGTCCCGGCACAGGGCTTGATAAATGTCCGATGCAAAATAATAAGCAAAAATGCTACTTTAAATCCGCGTTGATCTGTTCCAGGAAAGCGAACATGGCATCGTATATCTGGTGCCAATTTTTCACGCCGTAAATGGCATGTCCCTGGTCCTCGATGATCAACAGGACATGGTCCTTGTCTTCTTCCGCCAAACGTTCCGCGAAGGAAATGGAATGTAGCGACGTTACCCGCTCATCATTGCGCCCGTGGTACAAAAAGATAGGGGCCTTTATGCGGTCCATGTGGGAGGTGGCGGACAGGTACGAGAGGTATTCCCGCTCCCTATCCAAGTCGCCGAATTCCTTATCGAACCAGCC
Source organism: Kiloniellaceae bacterium (assembly GCA_028280915.1). Classification (GTDB taxonomy): domain Bacteria; phylum Pseudomonadota; class Alphaproteobacteria; order Kiloniellales; family Kiloniellaceae; genus JANQKX01. Next base: position 8,661 of record JANQKX010000676.1, on the reverse strand, counting down.
ACGGATGTTGGTTTGACCCTCCGGCGCGCCATCAGCCATTTGCAGAATATCGTAAAGACCCGCGCCCGCCAGCGCGAAGCCGAACTCAAAATGCTCCGGCCCCGGATAGGACAAGGCGCGCACCGCCGCCCAGCCGCCATGACTGAACCCCATCGTGCCGATGCGGCGGCTATCGGCCAAGCCATACCTTGATTGCAAATACCTCGCCCCGGCAATGACGTCTCGAATGGGCGCGTCGGCGTTTTTGCCGTCGTTCAACGTCTCAAAGGCGGCACCGAAGCGGCTGTCTCCGCGAACCACCGGGCTGAGAACGGTCACTCCTACCTGGCAGAGGGCATGAAAGCCGCGGGTAAAGGAATTATAGCCGCCGTAAAACGCCTGGACCGCATACAACCTGTTTTCCGGCGCGATGGGCGCGCGCGGTTCATAGAGATACGCATCGATACTGAGTTCAGTCTCGCCGCCGCCGTGCTTGTCCACATAGTCGTAGGTCACGCGACTGACTTGGCACTGGGCCAATTCATCATTCAGTTGATCTAGACCCGCAACGAAATCCTTGCGCTGAATACGGCCCGCCCGGTCGACCTCGATCTTCTCAAAATCAATCAAGGTGTCCGCCGATTTCTTGTCAAGGATGGCGATGTTTCCTTCGGAATGTTCGAAACCCGCGTCCATGTCCACGACGAAGCCGTCGGTTTTCACCAGGCCGCCGTTTTCATACAGGAACACCTCGAAAGTGGTTTTCCAAACATCCTTGGTTACCGCCAAAAGGAATCTGCGGCCGTCAACTTCGAGGGCGACGATACGAAAACTGTTCTCGAACGCATGCAGCTTTGTGCTGGAACCGCCCGCGATATCGTAAAGGAACAGTTCCTTGTCGCGCGCATACAAGACCCGGTCTTCATCCTCCCAGCTTCTGATCACCCCCAGCCAGGAGCCATCGGCGCTGGCCGCGATCGGGGTCACATCGCCGGAGCTACGATCATAGCGGTAAAGCTGCTGTTTTTTCCGGTCGCCCTCCGCAAGGGCCGTGAAAATGATGCTCTTGTCATCGATACGAAGCGGCCCCCACCAGTTCAGTTTCGCGGCAAGTTTGTTGTCGCTGTCGCAAAACAGTTTTGTTGGTGCGCTGACGCCGTCTTCAGCGATGGTCAAGAGTTCGAGGCAGCCTTCCTGATCGTCCGACGATCCATAGCGGCTGGTATAGGCAAGCGTCTTGTGGTCCGGCGTTTGAGCGAAGGCATAGATGTAGTCCACGTCGGTTAGTTTTTGCGCTTTTGCATCCCCTTCGGAGAACAGCCAGAGATTTATGTCCTCCCTTTTTGCTTCATCAGCCCCAACGATCAGCGCATCCAAGACTTTGTTGTACCGGCGGCCCCAGAAATTGATTTGCTCGATATCAATGTCAGAGACCCGGATCGCCTTTCCCGTGTCGATGTCAAAGGCCCCATCGCCGTTCCAGGGCTGCACATACAAAAACGATCCGCCGTCCGGTTCGTCCTTGGTAAAATAAACCTTCCCTTTCTCAAGGCTGATTTCCCGAATGTTGTAGGGAAAAGCAAAGTAGTAGGGAAACAAATCGGCCTCCCGGTCGCCATACTTGACGACAAAAGGCGCCGCCTCGGCCGGCTTTAGCGGCGACAGCATCACTATGAGAAAAAGCGCCCAAATATACCGCATGTCTTTGCCAAGCACCTTTTAATCCAGCTCATCAAGCCAAGAGGTCGGCTGGCGATACTGCACAATGATTGACCGTAAATCAACCAGCCGGAGAAGTGTGATTTATCAGAATCAGCCATTGGTATAGACGACGCATGGCTAAATCCCGGGCCGTTCACGACACAAGATCAAATACATGTATGCAACGCTGCTGCAGTAGCGACCCACCGCCCCGCCGGTCAGGCAAGCGGTACGCCGCTGCGGGCCAGTAGGTCGCGCAGGGCGATGATCGGCGGGAAGATTTCCTGGTTCCAATCGGCGCCTTGGGCGTCAAAGGCCTTTTGCTCCAGTTCCACGATCCAGCGGTCCTCTTTGAAGATGCCTTCGGTAAACCAGGTGATGACCGGCCAGAGCAGATGGATCAGCCCGGGGATCGGCGGCTTTTGGATCATGATCATGCCGAAGGTGTGATTGACGCGCTGTTCCTTGTCCACGGGGATATAGACATTCCATAGATCCAGGGCCGGGGTTTTGCTGCCCGCCGTCCAGAATTTCAGGGTCTGATAGGGATACTCCGTGCGGATGGTCATGAAGTCGCGGGGCGCGCTCGCCGACTTTCGATCCCGTTTTTGGATAATGAACAACTCACCATAGGACTGCTTGCCGCTGGTCCGGTCGAAGCTGTAGTCGGCCTCCACCCAGTTGTCGCCCGCGCGCTGGCCCAGGGCGATGGTCCTGATGCCCCCCATGAGTCGCCGGTGCAGAAACTGGTGGTTCATGTCCATCAGGTTTTCGTGCATGAAGGAGTAGTGACACGCGACCCGCCGGTCCAGGTAGCGGGTCTTGAATTTCGGATTGTGGAAAGTGGGAATCTCTGGGAAGGGTTTGGTCTCCGCCAAATCCGGATCACCGGTGAAGATAAAGATCAGGCCATAGGCTTCCCGACAGGGATAGCCGCGAACCCCGTTGGGCCGCTTTTCTCCCTCGCCGATGTAAGGCACGCTGACGCAGCGCCCGGTCGTATCATAGGTCCAGCCGTGATAGCCGCACCGCAGGCCCTTGGGGCAGACCACGCCGGCGTGCAGCGGCACCTGCCGGTGGGCGCAGCGATCCTCCAGCGCGAAACAGGTGCCGTCGTTCAGCCGGGCCAGGACGATGGGGTCGCCGGCGAAGCGGACCCCAAGGGTCTTGCCCGGCTTCAGCGAGCGGGACCGGGCCACGGGGTACCAAAAATCAGGATGGAGGCCCACCCGCCGCAGATCGGGGCGCCGGTTCACCGGATCGGGAGAAGCGTTTTTCAGGTCAGGCAGGGCTGTCATTGGGGCGCGCTCCTCGGGTTGGTGGTCTCGGATGATCAAGAGGCCTGGGCCACACCATGAAGCCCTAACCGGCGACGCGCCCAATCGGCGCAAATCCATCCATAAGACCGGGCCCATGGGGCAGCGATGGAGTGATTGGGCAAGCCACCCCATCTCATATGGCATGGACGGACCCTCGCGCACATAGTTTATGTGATTGTCGCCGTTAAAAATGTCCGCCTAATGACATTGATTAGACCGGCCCGGGAGGATTCTGCGCCCCGTCTCACCACCGCGCCGTACCACCCTGCCGTGCGGCCGTTGCGTGGTGACCCCCTGGGCCGTTTCCGATTGGCCGCCGGCCCGTCCTCACGGCCATCCCCGCCCTTTACCCCGCCATCCCGATCGCCTTACTCTATGGAACATTCGTTTCCACCAGGAGCCGCCGTCATGCCCATTTCCGGAGCGCCCCTTGAGCAGCCGTTTTACCTGCCCGACCTGCTGCGCCATGGCTTGGAGAACAAGCCCGACGACGTGGCGCTGGTTTCCACCGCGACCACGCGCACCTGGCGGCAGCTGGATGAGGTTGCCCGGCGCCTGGCCACCAGCTATCTGGACCTGGGGCTGAAGCCGGGCGACCGGGTGGCCTCCCTGATGCCGAACCGGGCCTCTTTGATCGTGCACTACGTGGCCTGCCTCAAGGCCGGCTTGGTGGCCACGCCCCTCAATTACCGCTACATGGCGCCTGAGATCGACCATGCGCTCTCTGTTTCCGGCGCCTCCTTGCTCCTGGTCCACGTGGAGCGGGCCGATGACGTCGCCGCCAGCGAACTGGCCGGCAGACTGCCCCTTGGCCTGGTGACCTTCAGCGATGATGAAGAGGGGCATCTGAGCGATGCCACCATCGGCGACAGCCCCAGCTACAAGGCACTGGTCGACCCCAGCCGGCCTCTGCGCGAGCTGCCCGACCCGGCGCCCGAGGCCCCGGCCATCATCTATTTCACCTCGGGCAGCACGGGCAAGCCCAAGGGGGTGGTCCACACCCACGAAACCCTGGGCTGGAACCTGGCCTGCTTCCACCGTTCCTATTCGATCGGGCCCGACGACATTTTCCTGCCGGGTTGCTCCTGTTCCCACGTGGGCGGCTCCCTCTGCTCCCTGGCCAGCCTGAGCGCCGGCGCGCGGGTCGACGTCCTGCGCGACCTGACCGGCCGGCAAACCCTGCGCCTCCTGCGCGATACCGGCACCACCATCTTGGTCATGCTGCCGGCTGCTCTGTTCGGCTTGGTGCGGGATCACGACGCCAAGCCAGCCGATTTCAGCACCCTGCGCTACTGCATCTCCGGCGGCGACAAGGTGAGCGCCGAGTTGGAGCAGGAATTCCACAAGGTCGCCGGCTTCAACGTCACCGAGGGCTACGGCATGACCGAGATCGGCTTTGCCACCCGCAGCGCCTTTTCCTGGGAGCCGGACGCCCAAGGCCCCGTCGCCGACGGTCACCATGGCTCCGTGGGGCGGCTCTGCGCCGGCTATCAGGCCGAGGTGCGGGACGAAAACGGTCAAGAGGTGGCGCCGGGCGCCGAAGGCCGCCTGTGGATCAAGTTTCCCGGCAACACCATCGGCTATTGGGAAAACCCGGTCGCCACCGCCGAGACCATCGTGGACGGCTGGTTCGACACGGGTGACGTCATGGCCCTGGACGAGGCCGGCTATTTCTGGTTCCGCGGCCGCAAGAAGCAGATCATCATTCACGACGGCTCCAACATCTGCCCGCAAGAGGTGGAGGAAGCGGTGCTGGCCCACCCGGCGGTGGCGCTGGCCGGCGTGGTCGGGGTGCACAACCTGGTGCATGGGGAAAACGTACGCGCCTACATCACCTTGGTGCCGGGCGCCCCGCGCCCCAGCGACGACGACCTCATCGCCTTCGCCCGGGCCCGGGTCGGCTACAAGGCGCCCGAGGAAATCGTCGTACTGGACGAGATGCCCCTGAACGCCACCGGCAAGGTCCACCGCTTGCTGCTCAAAGAAATGGCCGCCAAAGAACATGCCCCCCGGGAACTGTGAGAATTCGATAGCGTGTCTAACCTAGGCCGTGGCCAGACCTTGGGTACCGAGAAACGCAGTCATTTCTTGCTCGTGCCGGATGGCGAGCTGACTTTCCTCCTGCGCAATCTTTTCTTCAAGCTGCGCGCGCGTTCCCTGGTATCGGATGCGGGCGAGTTCCCGCGCTTCGACCCCTGCGGTACGCAAGGAAGCCAATCTCGCGCGATGCCGGTTTGCCGCCTCTCTTCGGCTGGTATTGTGCCTTTCCCTAAGATTTCTTAGCTGTTCCCGGTGCTGCCGTCGCATATTTCGCATGGCAAGAAGGACTGATCGCCGCATTGTCTTCTCCTTCTATCGATTGCGCAGGGAATGGATCGCATCTGCGTCAGTTTTCGCTTGACGGGTTTTCCGGCACGGGTAATGGGCTATCAGGAGCAGAAAGCAAAGGGGGATAGGAATAGATCTCATCTGGATCAGACCCGGAGGTGGACGCCGCCTCTAAGATTTTTCGGCACCCCTCCAGGATGGCAAATCTCGCCGGATATGTATCTTCTTCGACAGTTTCAAACCCCTCGTGCAAAATGAGGTTGTCCAAGGCCAATAGACAGTCTCCAACGCGCGACTGATTCAAGTATTGGCCGATCATGTAAGCGACGGCGCGGGTCACCTCGGCGGAAGGTCCATTGGGGGCTTGAACCGCCCTCGTTGTGACGCCTGGCGAACCGGCCCTAGCGGTCGCGCTGCCTTGTGCTTTTCCAGGATTGTTGCCGCCATTGCTTGTCGGATTCGCCGAGTCGGCGACACCCGAGGGTGGCTGCGCTGGTTCGGCCGGAGTAAGGGGAATCGGCGACCCATCGGAACCGGGCTGCTCCGATCCGGTGGTATCTTGCGCGACCTGATTTCTCGGCGAGCTGTCACCGATCAATAGGCTTGCGCGAATTAACTTGAATTGGCCTTGCGATGATCCTGAATCGTTACGAAAGGTCGTGTTATCTGCCGGCGTCGAATCGACCTGAGTGTCCCCTGTCCCCTCTCCGTCACCGGGAGGCGTCCCCGCCTCGGGGGACTGGGGCGCGCTCGGCTGGGCCTCAGGGTCCTGATCATCCTCAATGGGGTCTGCCACTGGCGATTGCGGCTGGACCCCCGTGGCGGAAGTGTTTACCGTCACTTCCGATCCTTCGCCCACGTTGACTTTCACCGTTTCGCTGCCCACGGGCGTCAATTGCTCGATTGCCAAGAGAACGATGGCTTGATCACTGTAACGCCGCGCTAGGAGATTGTATGTATAGGGGCTCAAAGATTCATTCAAATAGGCTTCACAAAGACGATAGTGGCCATCCCGCAATAGCTGAATTGTTGCATTCCTCCGCCCCAACTCACCCGCCGCTTCTGATAAAGCACTGCTAAGTGCCCCTGAGCCTTCACCTTGGCCAAAGATGCCCACGCTGAGAGCCGTGGCAAATGAAGAACTGATTGCCGACAGGGCGTCTGGGCTCGGTTCGGCACAAAACTTCCGAACGACCGCCATGGAAACAGGTGTATTATTCTGTCCTGCTTCCCGTTTTTCCACATTCCGCTCGACGGAGATAATGGCTCTTTGCTTCGCATCAATGATGACGCTTGAGCCCCCTTTATCGGCGTCCATGTCCCACTTGTGATAAATGGCCGCATCGTTTGCCGTGCAGGAAGCCAAAAGGATCCCGGACAATAGCGCCGCTGAGCTTCTCACCATGATCGCCTCCCATTCTCGTTGTTGTAATTTTTATTGCACTCCTTATGAGAGCATCAAATGTCACGCAGATCAACTTTTTTCTCCAAAAAGATGATTGCTGAAAATATTTGCTCCTTTTAATTTATCACGTTACCCAAACTCCATCCGAATTGTGCATTGTAGGAGACTCAACAAAAGGCGTTCCAAGTACGGCAAAACAGTTCTTAGGTGTTCACTGGCAACTCAACAGGATAGGGCAGCAGGGCTTTAGAGGGCGAGCACTGATACATAGGATTGGCAGTGACATTTTTTTGCCGATCGCCCCACTTGCCTGTGCCCGAGGAAATATTCGTGCTGGACGAGATGCCCCTGAACGCCACCGGCAAGGTCCACCGTTTGCTGCTCAAGGAAATGGCCGCCAAGGAGCATGCCCATGGCGCGGAGGGTGCTTAGCTGAAACGGCACAAAGCCTTTATGGCCTGCCTGAGTGCGCTTATACTGATCGGCATGTCGCTGGCAGACAAAGGCAGACGGTCATGCCCGCAGAACCAACAGCATCACTACCGGACAGCGTCCTCTTCGATTTGGGCGGGGTTTTGTTCCGCTACCTGCCCGAGCGGCGCCTGGCCCATCTGGCCCAGATCACCGGCCTCGATGGCGCGATCATTCATCAAGCTATCTGGCAAAGCGATTTTGACCAGCAGTGCGAGCGGGGCGCCATGAGCGCGGCGGAGAGCCATCAGGAATTTTGCCGCCGCTTGGATATCAAGATCTCCTACACCGCGTACCGCGACGCCATGGTACTGGCCTTCGAGCCGGATCCGGCCGTGTTTCAAATCGCCCGTGACCTGGCCTCCCGTCGCCATATCGCCATCCTGACCAATAACTGGGAGACCGTCGAGGAAGCGCTGGTCGCCCGCTATCCGGCGCTGGGGGAACTCTTCACCGGCCGGCTATTCTTCACCTGGCGCCTGAAGGGCCGCAAGCCGGACCGGACCGTGTTCGAGGCCTGCCTAAAGCTTTGGGGCAAAAAGGCCAAAGAGGTCTTGTTCGTGGATGACTCGGAAAAGAACGTCACCGGCAGCCGCGCCGCGGGCCTCCACGTCCACCACTACAAAGACCCCGCTGGCCTGGCACGCGCTCTACACGCGCACGGCCTGGCCTAAAGTCAAAGGGGCAAACGCCCCCCCTACCCCAGTTCCAAGGCCGCTTGGGCCGCGGCCAGGCGGGCGATGGGGACGCGGAAGGGCGAGCAGCTCACATAGCTCAGGCCGACCTTTTGGCAAAAGCGGATCGAGGCCGGATCGCCGCCGTGCTCGCCGCAGATGCCCAGCTTGATGTCCGGCCGCGTGGCCCGCCCCCGCTCGGTGGCGATTTCCACCAGCTCGCCGACCCCATCCGCGTCCAAGGAAATGAAGGGGTCCTGTTCGATGATCCCCCGCTGTTCGTAGGCACCGAGGAAATTGCCCGCGTCATCCCGGGACAGGCCATAGGCGGTCTGCGTCAAATCATTGGTGCCATAGGAAAAGAACTCGGCCTGCTCGGCGATCTCGGCCGCCCGCAGGCAGGCCCGCGGCAGCTCGATCATGGTGCCGACCAAATAAGGGACATCAACCCCGGCGTCGCCCAAGACCTCCCGGGCCACCCGGTCCACCATGGCCTTCAGGATGTCCAATTCCTCGCGCATGGCCACCAAGGGGATCATGATCTCCGGCTCCACGGTGGCGCCGGCGCCGTTGCCGCCGCCTTCCTTGGCCACCTGGGCCGCGGCCTCGAAGATGGCCCGGGCCTGCATCTCATAGATTTCCGGATAGGTGATGCCCAGCCGGCAGCCCCGGTGGCCCAGCATGGGATTGGTCTCCCGGAGCTTGGCGGTGCGGCTGCGCAGCACCGATTCCCCCACCCCGGCGGCCTCGGCCACCTCGGCCATCTCCTGGGCGCTGTGGGGCA
>JANQKX010000661.1 GCA_028280915.1 Kiloniellaceae bacterium | reverse complement strand
AAGGGCTCGAAAAGATGCCAGTCGGGCCACATGAAGGTCTTATAATAAAAACCCGCCGGCAAAAAACGGGCGAAGGCCTGGGCTGCGCCGCCCAGGTCGAAGTCCGGCGACGGCCAACAATTGATGCTGCTGGCGCGGAGGCCGTCATAGAGGCGCACGCGGGTCACCGGCCAGTTGGTCGCGTCCTCGCGGCCCTCCAACTGCACCAAGGTCGCGGACTCTTCATACCCAAGGCCTTGAATGCCCCGGGGCCGGTGGTACTTGAAGCTGCGCCCGGTGAGATGCACGTCGTTGGCCAACAGCGCCGAGGCCAAGGTGTCCCCCTCGTAACCATCATACTTCTGACCGTTGAAGGTAAAGGTGAGCAGTCGATCGCGATCGATCAGCCCGCCCGTGGGCGCGCGGTCATGGATGGGACGCATGCTTCCCCTCCCCGCTCACAGCCTCGCCACTAACGTCGTCCCCGCTGAAGGGCCGCACCTCGTGGGTTACGGTATGACGTTCCAAGGTGAACCAGCGGCCGCAGCCGTTCGCGTGCCACCACTTTTCCGCCAGCCATCCGGTCGGGTTGGGCGAGACGATCAGATAGTCGATCCAATCCCCGTCGGAAAGGTCGGAGGCGTTTTCCGGCCGCGGCGGCTTTTCGGGGCCACCACAGATAAACTCGCTTTCGTCGCGCGCACCGCACCAGGGACAGGTTATGATCAGCACGTATTGCCTCCTAGCGGGTTGAGGTGAGGCCGGACTCGATGACGTAGTCCAAGCGGTTGAAGCGATCCAAGGAGAAGCTCTCGATCAAGGGGTGGGGCTGATCGGTGGCAATCAAATGGGCCAAGGTCAGACCACCGGCCGGCACCGCCTTGAAGCCGCCCCACCAGCCGCAGCTGAGGTAAAGGCCGGGCACGTCGCACTTGGAGACGATGGGGCTGGCGTCATGGGCGAAATCCAAGGACCCGCCCCATTGGCGCAGCAGTTTCAGGCGCTTGAAACTGGGAAAGAGCTCCAGCATGCCTGAGACGGTTTCCTCGAAGACCGACTCCTTGATGCCCCGGCGGAAGGACTGCTGCGGGTCCGTGGCGCCGCCGATGACCAGTTCCCCCTTGTCCGATTGGCTCAGGTAAAAGCCGCTGTCCGGGCAATTCACCACCACGTCGATGAAGGGCTGGACCGGCTCGGAGACAAAGGCGCTCAGGTTATAGGTACGCAAGGGAAGGCGCAGGCCGATGGTCTCGGTCAGGGTGGTGGTGTGGCCCGAGACCACCACCGCCACCCGGTCGGCAAACACATCGCCGCGGGGCGTGGCGACCCCGGCGATGGAGCCGTCGGAGCGGCGCAGCAGTTTTTCCACCGGGGTGTTTTGGTGCATCTCCACCCCATAGTCGTCGGCGCCCCGGGCCAGGCCCCAGGCGATGGCGTCGTGCCGGGCCACGCCCGCGTTGGGATGGACCATGCCGCCGATAATGGGCAGGCGGGAGTCGGGGCCGCCGCCGGTGAGCGAAGGAATGCGCCGGCGCAATTCCGCCACCGAGATGGGCTCATAGGTGGACCCGTAAATGTCCATGGCCAGCATGCGCCGTTTCAAATCCCGCATCTTGGGATAGGTCTGCACCACGTCGATCATGGAGCGCTGGCTGAACATGATGTTGTAGTTCAGGTCACGGCCCAGGCCTTCGTAGAGCTGCACCGACTTCACGAAGAACGGCAGGCTCTCGTCACGCAGATAGTTGGCCCGGATGGTGACCGTGTTGCGCGCGATGTTGCCGCCGCCCAGCCAGCCCCGCTCCAAGACCGCCACATTGGTGATGCCATGGTTCTTTGCCAGGTAATAAGCCGTCGCCAGGCCATGGCCGCCGGCGCCGATGATGATCACATCATAATGGTCTCGCAGAGGCGGGCTGCGCCAAGCGGCCTGCCAATTTCGGTGAGACGTGAGCGCGTTGCGCGCCAAGGAGAACAGGGAATAACGTTGCATGACAGAGGCATGATATATAATATTTCAGAATATCGGAAGCGTTTTTTTGCTCGAAATATTATCTAAATCGCCCGTTGCGCCCATATGGGCTGGGCAGTTTACCATCATCCCTAGTGGGAGAGGATCTGGCTCAGAAAAAGCTTGGCCCGATCCGTCGCGGGATTTGAAAAGAACCGTTCCGGCGGGGCCACTTCGACGATTTCCCCCTCGTCCATGAAGACCATGGTATCGGCCACCTGCTTGGCGAAGCCCATCTCGTGGGTGACGCAGACCATGGTCATGCCGTTCTCCGCCAGCTCCACCATGACCTCCAGCACACCGGAGATCATCTCCGGATCCAGGGCCGAGGTGGGTTCATCGAAGAGCATCAACTTGGGCTGCATACAGAGCGCGCGGGCGATGGCTACCCGCTGCTGCTGACCGCCGGACAGTTGGCTGGGATACTTATGGGCCTGTTCGGAGATGCGCACGGATTCGAGAAAGTGCATGGCCCGCTCCTCCGCCTCGCGGCGGGAAAGCTTCAGGTTCCGGATGGGCCCCAGGGTACAGTTACTCAGGACGGTTAAATGGGGAAAGAGGTTGAAGTGCTGAAACACCATGCCCACCTCGCGGCGGATGAGTTCGATGTTCTTGGTGTCATCGGTCAGCTCCACCCCGTCCACGACGATGTGCCCCGCCTGATGCTCCTCCAGCCGGTTGACGCAGCGGATCATGGTGGACTTGCCCGAACCCGAGGGGCCGCAGACCACCACCCGCTGGCCCAGGCGGACCTCCAGGTTGATGTCGTAGAGGGCGCAAAACTCGCCGTACCACTTGCCCACGCCGCGCATCTCCAACATGAGGCTGTTGTCCTGGGGGTCGGTCATAAAGAAGGATCTCCGTTAGGGCTGAGCATGACGGCGCGCTAATGACGGCCCCGCGACAGGCGCTTTTCCAAGCGTCCGAACAAGACGGCGAAGAAATAGCAGATGGCGAAATACATGGCCCCGACCACGATCCAGGTCTCGAACACCCGCGTGGTGGTCGCCGCCACCTCCGTGGCGGTGAAGGTGAGCTCTTGGATCGAGATCAGGGAGACGATGGCCGAATCCTTGACCAGGGTGATGAACTGCCCGGCCAGGGGCGGCAGGATCTTGCGAATGGCCTGGGGCAGGATCACGTCGCGCATGACATTGAAGCGGGACAGGCCGATGGCCCGCGCCCCTTCCCACTGGCCTTTTTCGATGGACTGCAGGCCGGCGCGCACGATCTCCGTGATGTAGGCGCCCTCGAACATGGCCAGGCAAATCACCCCGGACAGAAAATTGCTGAACAAGGCCGTGGGGCTGAAGAGTATGCCCACCACCGACTGGGCTTCGGGCG
>JANQKX010000282.1 GCA_028280915.1 Kiloniellaceae bacterium | reverse complement strand
CAGCGGCGCGCGCCTCGCTGTCAACTTTTGCATCAATTATGAAGAAGGCGGCGAACTCTGCCTCGGCAACGGCGACGACCGCTCGGAAACCCGCCTGTCGGAACTGACCGTCGAGGCACGGCTGGGCGAGCGGGACCTCAACATGGAGTCCAACTACGAGTTCGGCAGCCGGGTCGGGTTTTGGCGCATCCTGCGCGCCTTTCAAGAGCGAGGCCTGCCCGCCACCGTCAACCTTGTGGGCCTGGCGGGGGAACACAATCCCCCGGCTCTGAAGGCCATCGGCGACAGCAGCTTCGACATTCAATGCCACGGCTGGCGCTGGATCGACCACCACGGCCTGCCCGAAGCCGAGGAGCGGGACCATATCGCCAAATGCGTGGCGCAAGCCAAAAGCCTCACGCCCACGGGCCCGCTGGGCTATTACGCGGGCATGCCCAGCCGCAACACCCGCCGCCTGGTCATCGAACAGGGCGACTTTTTGTACGATTCAGACTGCTACAACGACGAACTGCCCTTTTGGAACTGGGATTATGGCAAGCCCCATTTGGTGCTACCCTACTCCCTGGATACCAACGATAGCCGCTTCACCTTCGGGGTCGGCTATAAGACGGGGGCGGAGTTCGTCACCTATATCAAGGACAGCTTCGACTGCCTCTATGGCGAGGGCTTGACCCAGCCCAAGATGCTGACCATCGGCCTGCATGCACGCCTGATCGGCCGGCCCGGCCGGATCGGCGCCCTGCACCAGATCCTGGATCATATCCAAGGGCATGAAAGCGTCTGGATCTGCCGCCGCGGGGATATCGCCCAGCATTGGATCGACACCCACCCGCCGGCAAGAACCTAATAGGGCGGGCCAGCGGCCCCCTATTCCATGAACCAGCCGTGGCTGACCACCAAGGACTGGCCGGTTAGGGCATTGGAGCCGAAGCCGGCAAAGAACAGGGCCGCGTCCGCCACGTCCTGGGTGGTGGTGAACTCCCCGTCCACGGTTTCCTTCAACATGACGTTCTTGATCACCTCGTCCTCGGTGATGCCCAGCTCCGCGGCCTGTTCGGGGATCTGCTTATCCACCAAGGGGGTGCGCACGAAACCGGGGCAAATCACGTTGGCCCGCACGCCATGGGCGGCGCCTTCCTTGGCCACCACCTTGGCAAGGCCGATCAGGCCGTGCTTGGCGGTCACGTAAGGCGCCTTCAGGACCGAGGCCTCCTTGGAATGGACCGAGCCCATGTAGATGATGCTGCCGCCCCGGCCGGAGTTGTACATATGGGGCAGGCAGGCCTTGGTGGTCAAAAAGGCGCCGTCCAGGTGGATGGACAGCAGCCGTTGCCATTCCTTGTAGGGGAACTCGTGCAGGGGATGCACGATCTGAATCCCGGCATTGCTGACCAGGATGTCCGCGCTGCCCCAGGCCTCGACCACGGTGGCCACGCCGGCATTGACCTGATCCTCGTCGATCACGTTCATCTCCACGGCCATGGCCGCCGCGCCGCTCGGGTCGATTTCCCGCGCCGTGGCCTCGGCCGCGTCCTTGTTCAGGTCGGCAATGGCCACCTTGGCGCCCGCCTTGGCGTAAGTCTCCGCGATGTTCTTGCCGATGCCGCTGGCGGCCCCGGTCACGATCGCCGTTTTGTCTTTTAGAATCATGTCTCGCAGCCTCGCTCGTTTGATCCAGAATTAGTCGTTCATGTAGTCGAACACGACCCGGCCCAGGCCCAGGGTCAGGTCGGTGAGAATGTGCGTGCCCGAAAGCACCTCCAACACCGGAAGCTGAGCCACCGGGGCCAGGGCGTGGTGCGCCAACTCCAAACTGGCCGGTCCGCCCCAGGCACCTTTGACGGTCAAATCCTCGATATAGTATTCGACAATCTCGCAAACGCGCGGCGAGCAATCCACATGGGGGACGATCTTGAGCAGGTAGTTGGGGGCCGCCAAGCTCTTGGCCACCGCCTCCAAATCCAGCGTAGAGTGTTTGTAGCCCATGGTGCCCGTGGCCACCCGCACCGATCCGCAGTCCAGGGTCCCCAGCAGGGTCTCCTTTTCCACCCGCAAGGCCGGCTCGGCCAGCTTCTTGGGGAAGCCCCAAATTTCCCGGCCGCCGGCAATGGGCGAATCGTCGTTCAGGTACATGGCATGCACATAGCCGCCGGTCTTCCCCTCGAAGCTGACCGGGATGACCTGACCGGATTCCGTATAGTCGCCGAAGCCGGTGGAATCGGGCATGCGGATGAATTCGTACTTCACGATGGGCTCAGTCACCTCCAGGGGTTCGGGCACCACCGCCTTGAGGGCATCCATATCGGTGCGATAGGTGATGACCAAAAACTCCCGGTCCACGAAACGGTAAGGCCCGCGGGGATAGGAGGGGCAGGTCAAGGGCATGGCAAAGGCTTGACTTTTAACGTCGTCAATTTTCATGACTGGGTCCTTTCCGCAGGATGAAGATCATATGTTAGTCTAGGACTGGGGTTAATCCAGGGCTTCCCGGGTCAAGTCGAAGACGGCCACGCCGTCCGCCGGGCGCTGCCGGTCGCGCCAGGCCTTGTGCTGCAGGGTCCGCACCACGTCATCGCGCCCCGATTGCCAATGCTCCTGCACGGTTTCGCGGGAAAACTCGTAGTCCTTGGATTGGGATTCATAGTTTTTGCGCCGGTGGATCAGATGCACGATGGTCACCGCCGCGTTGCAGCTGAGCTCTTCCAGCTTGCGAAAACTGGGATCGGATTTCACGTCATCGGGCAGTTTGCTCAAGAGCTGGTGGATGGAGCGGCGCATGGTCTGGGCCCGCTCGAAAGCGTCGGTGTTGAAACGGGTCCGGCTGGAGTAACGAATGTCCTTTTCCCGTTCGGCCACCTCGGTGAGATCCCGCGGCAAGGGGCCACGGGCGCTGAACACGTCGATCTGGAACACCAAGGTGTCCTGCCGCTCTCCCACGTCCAAAAGGTATTGCAAAGGGGTGTTGGAGACCAAGCCCCCGTCCCAATAGAGCTCGCCATTGATGGAAACGGGGGGAAAGCCCGGCGGCAAGGCACCGCTGGCCATGATGTGTTCGGGGGTGATGGGCTGGTCCTTGCTGTCGAAATAGACGAAGTTGCCCGTGCGCAGGTTGACCGCGCCCACGCTCAAGCGCACCCCGCCGGTATTGATGCGGTCGAAATCCACCAGCTCCAGCAAGGTGTCGCGCAAGGGCGAGGTGTCATAAAAGCTCAGCGCCTCGGGCGCGCCGGGCGGGTAGGTCACGGCCGGCGGCACCCGCGGCTTGAAGAACCCGGGCAGGCCGAAGGTGGCGGCCAGCGCCGCGCTGGCCTCGTTGAAGGCCGTGCGGGCCTGCTCGCCGGGAAAGATCGGCGGCAGGGTCAATCCCGAGGAGACCCGTTGCCAAAACGTACGCAGGCGCGCCACCCTGTCCTCGGGCGGATTGCCGGCGATGATCGCCGCGTTGATGGCGCCAATTGAAATTCCCGCGATCCAATCCGGCTGGATTTGCGCCTTGTGAAGCTCCTCGTAGGTGCCCGCCTGATAGGCCCCCAAGGCGCCCCCGCCTTGCAGCACCAAGGCAACTTTTTCCGGCGCTTGTTTTTCACGGGCCGGGGCACTTTTGGAAGACGATGCGCTTTTGGAGGAAGGGGCGCTTTGACCGGGAGTCTTTTTTGCCGACCGTGCGGTCCGCCGAGCAGTCTGAGCCATTTAAGTTCCGATAATTTACCGTTGATCACCGGCGGATATGGGGCGTGTTGTTCCGCCGTTCCCGCCACACTTGGGAAATCCACACTTGGGAAATGATTGCAACAATTCAATCCATAATGATCCCGGATGACAATCCGATGATCATCAGGTTTAACCGCCGTTGCTCAAGCTGACAACGCCAAGATCATGCTGAGCTCGCCCAAGGGCTTGCCGGTTTCCGCCTGCCAGGCATTAAAGGCCTCTTGCGTGACCGCCAGGTCCTTTTTGCCGCCGGGCGGGCGGTCCACCACCTCCCACCGGACGAGAGCGCGGGCCACGTCCGGGGTCAGGATGAAAGTGTCCTTGCCCACCATGCGCAAGAACCGGGGGCCCGAGATCCCGCCCAACTGACTGAAGTTTTTCTTCAGCGCCGCCCAAAGCTCCACGATGCGGTCGCCCGGCCAATCGGCCAGGTAGGCGCCAAAGCCCCCATGGACCTTGGAGATCTCGCGCAGAGCCCCGGCGTTTTTCAGTACGGCCTTGATCTTGCCGCCATGGCGAATAATGCCCTTGTCCTGCATCAAGCGGTCAAAATCCTGATCAGTCATGAAACTCACCCGGTGAGGATCAAAGGCAAAAAAAGCCGCTTCGAAGGCCGGCCACTTGGCATCCACCATGCTGTGCTTCAAGCCCGCCCGGAAGATGCGCTGGGACATGACGGAGAGGTAGCGGTCATCGGGCAGGCGGCGCAGGGCCGCGGCCGATTTCGCCACCGGCATGCGATCCGATAGGGTGGCCAGGTCGCCATGGCGGGGCTCTATGGAACGAATAATCTCGGCGAAGGGAACCAAGGTTGTTTTCAACTTTACCTCTTTGCGTTATTTGTCGTTAATATGACGGTTTCGCAGCTTTAAATCCACTGTCCCAAGTCTAAGAGATCGGAACCTGTTTTTTGGCCCAATTCCAACCGCCAAACCACCGTGACACCAGTTCTGTCCGCTTCAGTCGGAACGACGGGTTTGGCCATCCTGGCTTGGGAAATCTTTCCCGGCGCCCTGGCCGAGACCGCCCCATGAGTGAGAAAATCTAAGGTGGTTCAGGCGGTTGCAACTCAATCCGCATCGCCGGGGGCCGGCGCCTTTGCCATTTTGTTCGGTCTGGAATCCATGGGACGGGCCTTCGTTACCGCCGCCCTGCCCATCCAAACCCTCGAGATTCTAGGCAGTGACGAAGGGGTCAGCCAGCTTTACCTCTTGGGTGCCCTCACTTCCATCGCCATGGCCTTCGTGATCCCGCGCCTCGCCCTCTGG
This sequence comes from Kiloniellaceae bacterium, assembly GCA_028280915.1. Classification (GTDB taxonomy): domain Bacteria; phylum Pseudomonadota; class Alphaproteobacteria; order Kiloniellales; family Kiloniellaceae; genus JANQKX01. The sequence continues at coordinate 116 of JANQKX010000282.1, read as the reverse complement.
ATGGGCCGGGCGCGCATGTGCTCCTTGGCCATTTTGGGCGTGGCCCTGGCCTATGCGCTCTTCAGTTTCCACGAGCTGCCGACCCAGGTTTCCGGCTTCATGCTGCGGGCCTGTGG
>JANQKX010000651.1 GCA_028280915.1 Kiloniellaceae bacterium | reverse complement strand
GATCCCCCGCGCCTAACACTCGAAAACTAAAACTAAAGACCTTCTGAGCGGAGCGTGTTTTGCCACACGAATTGTCGCTCCTAAAATAGCGCCGCCGCGGGGGCAAGGGTCCTGCGGCTCCCAATCGCCCAATAGCAGAATTCTCACGCTTTTGTCAGGAAGAAAGATTTGATCGCACCGCCGGAAAGTTTGCTGTTAGACTTGGATCATGCGGTCTACTTTCTTGCGTCGCCTCTTGGCGGCTTTTTCTTGGCCTCTAATCTCTTGCGTGCCGGCCGCCCCGGCATCGGCGGCCACCGAGGTTTTTGTCGAACTGGTCCTGGCGGTAGACTGTTCCTCCAGCGTCAATAGCCAGGAATTCGAGCTGCAGATGCGCGGCCTGGCCCAGGCCTTCGCTCATCCCAGCATCCACGCCGCCCTGGAACAGGCGGGCAGCAAGGGCATCGCCGTGGCGCTGCTGCAGTGGTCCGGCGAGGGCGCCCAAACCAAGGCCTTGGACTGGCACCACATCTATGACGCCGCCACCGCCCAGGCCTTTGCCGACGCCCTGAACCAGACTCCCCGCTATGTGACCGGCGGGGCCACCGCCTTGGGGGATGCCATCCTGGAGTCCGTCGCCTGGATCCACAGCAACGATTACATCGGCGAGCGCCAGGTGATCGACGTCTCGGGCGACGGGCGGGCCAACCAGGGCATGGGGGCGGCCCTGGCCCGGGACAAGGCACTGAAATCCGGCGTCATCGTCAACGGCCTGGCCATCCTCAACGAGGAGCCCCGCCTGGCCCAATACTACGTGGCCGGCGTGGTGGGCGGGCCGGGCTCCTTCCTGATCACCGCCCACGACTTCGAGGATTTCGGCCGGGCCATCCGCAAGAAGATCTTTTTCGAGATCACCGGCCCGCCCATCGCCGGCATCCCGGATTCCGACCCCAAACTGGCCGAGCGGCCCGAATAACGCCCCTTTCCGGTCCGTTTGACGAAACAATCCCAGGCAAAAAACGCAAAATCCAGCAACGGCGGTCGACTGGCCGTCAGACAAAGTCGCATGCGCGCTAAGCAGCTTTTTTGGCCCGCCCCTATAGTGACCGTAAGAGATTTCGGCGCCTATGCCCCCGAGCGAGCGTCGAAAAACGCCTCTTACTCAATAGGTTAGGAGACCCGATTGCACCACCGTGTGAATTCGGACGGGCTCCGGCCGACCACAACGGCGCAGCGAGGAAACCCCCATGGCAATGCCCACTCAAGCAAAATACGTCATCATCGGCGCGGGAATTCACGGCCTTTCCACCGCCTGGCACCTGGCCGAATCCTTGAAAGCCAAGGGCCAGGGCAGCGGCGAGGACATCCTGGTCATCGACAAGACCGGCATCGCCGCCGGCGCCAGCGGCATCGCCTGCGGCGTGGTGCGCAACAACTATTTCCAGCCGGCCATGCGCGAGCTCATGGCCCAGTGCGTGGAGGTCTGGGAAAGCGACAAGGAGGCCTTCAGCTACAACCCGGTGGGCTACATGCAGATCAGCCCGGAATCCATGCACGCCGACGTGGCCACCATCTACGAGCAGCAAAAGGCCATCGGCTACGAATCCACCTTCATCGAAGGCACCGACGCCTGCATGTCCTATATGAAGGACCTGCTGCACGACTGGCAGGCCAAGGGCATCACCTCGGTCCTGCACGAGAAAAAGGGCGGCTATGCCAACAACACCGCCGCCATCTACGGTCTGGCCGGCAAGGCCGAGGCCCAGGGCGTGCGCATCCTCACCGGCGTGACCGTGACCGGCTTCGAACACGGCCATAACTCCGACGCGGTGACCGCCGTTGTCACCGACAAGGGCCGGATCGAATGCGACCAGGTGGTGGTCGGCGTGGGCCCCTGGGTCAACGAGATCTGGAAAATGCTCGAGCTGCCCCGGACCGTGGACATCAAGGGCAAGGATGGCCAGATGCACACGGGCATCCCCACCTGGCGCTATTGGTGCCTGGAGGAAGGCGTGCTGGGCGTGGATCCGGACTTCCAAAAGACCAACAGCGGCGACATGCCCCCGGTGATCCACGTGGACTGCGACGAGCCTCTCTATTCCGACGTGGACGGCTCCCTGA
>JANQKX010000609.1 GCA_028280915.1 Kiloniellaceae bacterium | reverse complement strand
GGACCAGCCCGGGCCCTTGGTGTATTTGTCGCCCCGCGGCCGGGTGTTTGATCAGGCCATGGCGCGGGATCTTGCGGCCGGACCGGGATTGCGATTGCTCTGCGGGCGCTATGAAGGGGTGGACCAGCGGGTGCTGGACGCCTGGTCGGTTGAAGAAGTCTCGGTGGGAGACTTTGTTTTGTCGGGCGGCGAGGTGGCGGCCCAGGTGGTAATTGACGCGGTGGTGCGCCTCTTGCCGGGAGTGATGGGAAACGAAACCAGTTGGTATGAGGAGTCGTTTGAACAAGGTCTGTTAGAATACCCCCACTATACGCGACCCGCCGTTTGGCAGGGGCGCGCGGTGCCGGAGGTGCTCGCATCGGGCCATCACGAGAACATAAAGCGCTGGCGTCTGGCCCAGGCGAAAGCAACGACCCAGACAAACCGGCCCGATTTGTGGCGCCGCTATCTGGCGAAGCAGGAACCCGGACCGGGGCGCCAGGAACGCGACGAAGACTGAGGACGCAGACCAGAACGGTCGAGAGACAAGGACCAGAACGGTCGAGATTTGGAGAATATGTGAATTGAGGCTGCTTGGCCCGCCAAGAGCCTCGAGAGAGAGCCCGAGGAAGAGAACGATGAATATCATTGAAAAACTTGAACAAGATCAAATGGAGCGCCTGGAGGAATCCGGCAAGGCACCGGTGTTTTCCCCCGGCGACACCGTGCGGGTGAACGTGAAGGTGGTCGAGGGCACGCGCGAGCGGGTGCAGGCCTTTGAAGGGGTGTGTATTGCCCGGCGCAATCGGGGGCTCAACTCCTCCTTTACCGTGCGTAAGATCTCCTACGGTGAAGGTGTGGAGCGGGTCTTCCCTCTCTACAGCCCGCGGATCGATTCCATCGAGCTGGTGCGCCGGGGCGACGTGCGCCGGGCCAAGCTCTATTACCTGCGCGGGCGGCGCGGCAAATCGGCGCGGATCGCCGAGAAGACCACCGGTGCGGCCGGCAAGGCAGCCGCGGCCGAACGGCAATTGGCGGCGCAAACGCGTGCGGCTGGCAAGGCGGCCAAGTCCAAGGCCGCTGCCGACTCCTAAGGTCCGGGTCCCGCTCATTCAAGGGCGGGTTGCGATGTCTTAAGCCGCACGCGGGCCCGGTCCGGTGCGGCTTTTGCCGTTGCGACTCTTTCTCAAATCCCTCAAGGGCTTAGGGGAAGTTCCAGGGTATAGCGAAACGAAAGTTGCATCCTATATATAGTGCTGCGGATCGGCGTGTCGGGCGCGCCGGTCGGGATGCCGATTGGGAAAAAGTGTTACGATGAGCAAACTACGGACATTGTTTGATAAAATTTGGGACAACCATCTGGTCCATCGGGACGAGGACGGCACCTGTCTGCTCTATATCGACCGCCATCTGGTGCACGAGGTGACCAGTCCCCAGGCCTTCGAGGGGCTGCGCCTGGCCGGGCGCAAACTGCGCCGGCCCGAGTTCACCCTGGCGGTGCCGGACCACAACGTGCCGACCACCGACCGCTCCGGCGGTATTGAGGACGCGGAAAGCCGCCATCAGGTGGAGACCTTGACCAAGAACTGCGAGGATTTCGGCGTTCACTACTTCGGCATGGAGGATGTGCGTCAAGGCATCGTGCACATCGTCGGGCCGGAACAGGGCTTTACCCTGCCGGGCACCACCATCGTCTGCGGTGACAGCCACACGGCCACCCACGGCGCCTTCGGCGCCTTGGCCTTCGGCATCGGCACCTCCGAGGTGGAGCATGTCATGGCCACCAACACCCTGATCATGAAGCCGTCGAAGAACATGCGCGTCACGGTCAAGGGCACGCCGCCCGTGGGCACCACGGCCAAGGACCTGGTCTTGGCCATCATCGGCAAGGTGGGCACGGCCGGCGGCACGGGGCACGTGATCGAATATGCCGGCCAGGCCATCCAGGATCTGTCCATGGAAGGCCGCATGACCGTGTGCAACATGTCCATCGAGGCGGGCGCGCGGGCCGGTCTGGTGGCGCCCGATGAAAAGACCTTCGACTATTTGCGCGGCCGGCCCATGTCCCCCAAGGGCGCGGCCTGGGAACAGGCGGTGAACCACTGGCGCGAGCTGCCCTCCGACCCCGGCGCGGTTTACGACAAGGAACTTGTGCTGGACGCGGCCGAAATCGTGCCGCAGGTGACCTGGGGCACCAGCCCGGAAGACGTGGTCCCCATCACCGGGCAGATCCCCCATCCGGATGAAGCCCGTGACGCCCAGAAAAAGAGCGCCATCGAGCGCTCCTTGAACTACATGGACCTGACCCCCGGCAC
>JANQKX010000586.1 GCA_028280915.1 Kiloniellaceae bacterium | reverse complement strand
GCGGTCCATAAGGCTAAGTTGCGGCGGGTGCACAGTTTGGGGTCTAGGTCGGTGAAGGCCAGGGCGATGAGTTGCGCCATGGGGTCCGGGCCGGCTTTTTCCACGGCGGCGCGCCACAGCGTGCAATACTCCTCGTTGTGGAAGCGCAGGGTCTCGGTCAAGAGACCTTCCTTGCTCTTGAAATAAAAAACCGCCACCCCTTGGGACAGGCCGGCCAGCTTGGCCACCGTCGCCAGGGTCGTGGCCGACAGGCCGTGGGTCGCGATGGAATCGATCGCCGCTTCGATCAACTGGCGCCGTCGGCGCGCCGCGTTTTCCTTTTGCTCACCAGGCGGCCGGCCCACGCGGGCCGTTTTGTTTTTTTCTTTCACTCCCAGACCCTTGTAATGCCTTTGAAGCGGCCCGCTGCCCGCACCCCGGCTCCAATAGCACCCGCGTTACTGCCTGTAAACGCGATGCCGCTGGCCCAACCCTGCCAAATCCGCTCCCTGGACTCAAAATTTCTAAAATCTGGCTCTACCCATCAGGGGGTGTTTCTCCCTATTTCCCTGTTGAGCGGGCGCGCGCAGTCGTTGCGCCTGCGCGACTGAATTTACCCGCCTGGCCGAGTGGCCGGCGCGACCGGATCAAATCACGAGAACGACCGAACTTTTGGGAAGGGTGTAGAGCGATGAAAATGACCACCGAAGAGGCCTTTGTGAAGGTCCTGCAAATGCACGGTATCGAGCATGCTTTTGGCATCATTGGCTCGGCTTTCATGCCGATTTCGGACCTCTTTCCAAAGGCCGGCATCACCTTTTGGGACGTGGCCCACGAGACCAACGGCGGGCTGATCTGCGACGGCTATACCCGCGCCACCGGCAAGATCGCCATGGCCGTGGCCCAGAACGGCCCCGGCATCACCGGCTTTGTCACCCCCATCAAGACCGCCTATTGGAACCACACCCCCATGCTGCTGGTCACCCCCCAGGCCGCCAACAAGACCATCGGCCAGGGCGGCTTCCAGGAAGTGGAGCAGATGGCCCTGTTCCGGGACATGGTGTGCTACCAGGAAGAGGTGCGCGACCCCTCGCGGGTGGCCGAGGTGTTGAACCGGGTGATCGAAAAGGCGATCCGCGGCTCGGCCCCAGCCCAGATCAACATCCCGCGGGATTTCTGGACCCAGGTGGTCGACATCGAGCTGCCCCCCATCGTGCGCCTGGAGCGTCCGGCCGGCGGGGCTCAGGCCGTCGCCGAAGCGGCCCGCCTGCTGTCGGCGGCCAAGTTCCCGGTCATCCTGTCCGGCGCCGGCGTGGTGATCGGCAACGCCATCGCCGAGTGCCAGGCCTTGGCCGAGCGTTTGGACGCGCCTGTCTGCAGCGGCTATCAGCACAATGACAGCTTCCCCGGCAGCCATCCCCTGGCCGTCGGCCCCTTGGGCTACAACGGCTCCAAGGCGGCCATGGAGCTGATCTCCCAGGCCGACGTGGTTTTGGCCCTGGGCACCCGCCTCAACCCCTTCTCCACCCTGCCCGGCTACGGCATCGACTATTGGCCCAAGGACGCGAGCATCATCCAGGTGGACATCAACCCGGACCGAATCGGCCTGACCAAGAAAGTCAGCGTGGGCATCTGTGGCGATGCCAAGCTGGTGGCCAAGCAAATCCTCGAGCAGTTGGCGCCGGACGCCGGTGACGCGGACCGGGACGAGCGCAAGGCCGCCATCCATCAGCGCAAATCCGCCTGGCTGCAAGCGCTGTCCAGCATGGATCACGAGGAAGACGATCCCGGCACCTCCTGGAACGAGGAAGCCCGGGAGCGGGACGCGGACCGCATGTCGCCGCGCCAGGCCTGGCGGGCCATTCAGGCCGGCCTGCCCAAGGACGCGATCATTTCCACCGACATCGGCAACAACTGCGCCATCGGCAACGCCTATCCCACCTTCGAGCAGGGCCGCAAGTACCTGTCCCCTGGCTTGTTCGGGCCCTGCGGCTACGGTTTCCCGGCGATCATCGGCGCCAAGATCGGCTGCCCCGACGTGCCCGTGGTGGGCTTTGCCGGCGACGGCGCCTTCGGCATCTCCATGAACGAGATGTCCTCCATCGGCCGGGAGGAATGGCCGGGCATCACCATGGTGATCTTCCGCAACTATCAATGGGGCGCGGAAAAGCGCAACACCACCCTGTGGTACGACAACAATTTCGTCGGCACCGAGCTGGACCCGAACCTGAGCTATGCCCGGGTGGCCGAGGGTTGCGGCCTGAAGGGCATTACCGTGCGCAGCCAGGAGGAACTGGCCAACAGCCTGAAAGAAGCCTGCGCGGCGCAGAAAAAGGGCATCACCACCTTCATCGAGGTGATCCTGAACCAAGAGCTGGGCGAGCCCTTCCGCCGCGACGCCATGAAAAAGCCCGTTGAGGTCGCCGGCATCAACCGGGAAGACATGCGCCCGCAGCAGCCCGCCTAAGCCCCTCTTTCAGCGAACTGAACCCATTTTTTTGCGAAAGGTCCGGCACCCCCGGGCCTTTTTCGCGTCTGCACAAGGACTAAAGGCCAGGACGGCGGCGCCCTTAACCCGATGTTAGGCCTGATTTGCTCCCTTGGTACGGTTCATTCACGAGGCAAAAGGGCCAGGCCATGACCGCTCCGGCAGCGCGGATCACCTTCGAGGCCGGATCTTACCGGGACCGCTCCAACCAGGTGTTTTACCAGGACCAGGACGTGCTGCGGGCCCTGGACGAGCGGGCGCTGGCCCACTGGGCCCGGCTGAAATCCACCCGATTCTACCGGGACTACGCCGAGGCCGGCAAGATCATCGCGACCGAGGAATTGGCCGGATTGCCCGCCCCGCTGCCGGGCGAGACCCCCTGGGCCGGGATCCTCAGCCACGCCCGCATTCCCTTCATTTCCTATCCTTACGAGTGGTGCTTCAGCATGCTCAAGGACGCGGCGCTGCTGCACCTGGACCTCATGGCCGCGGCCCTGGAAGAGGATATGATCCTGAAGGATTCCTCGGCCTATAACGTGCAGTGGCAGGGCAGCCAGCCGGTCTTCATCGACATCCCCTCTTTTGAGGGCCTGGCCAATGGCGCGGCATGGGATGGCTACCGCCAGTTCTGCATGCTGTTCCTCTATCCCCTGATGCTGGAGGCCTATCGGGGCGTACCCTTCCAGGACTGGCTGCGCGGCAACATCGACGGCATCGACCCGCAGGTCATGGCCGGCCTTTTCGGCTGGAGCGACTTTTACCGCCGAGGCGTGATCGGTCATGTGTGGCTGCACGCCAAGCTGCAACGGCAAAAGTCCCTGCAGGCGCAAGACCTGCGCAGCGACCTGAAGCAAAGCGGCTTCAACGCCAACCTGATCAAGGCCAACGTGGCCGGCCTGCAAAAGCTGGTGCGCGGCCTCAAGGCTCCCACGGCCGCCACCACCTGGTCCGGCTATGCCAATGCCCATTCCTACAGCGCCCAGGAGCACCAGGAAAAGGCCGACTTTGTCCAAGCCGTCGCGGCCCAGCGCCGCTGGTCCCTAGCCTGGGACCTGGGCGGCAATACGGGCGACTTCTCCCGCCTCTTGGCCGATCACGCCGAGACCGTGGTGCTGATGGATGGGGATGCTGGCGCCATCGAGGGGGCCTATGGCCGCCTGCGCCACGAGGAGAACACCACCATCCTGCCGCTCACCGTGAACCTGGCCGACCCCTCGCCCAACCGGGGCTGGCGCGGCCGGGAACGCACCGCCCTGGAGCAGCGCGGCCAGCCTGAATTGGTGCTGGCCCTGGCCCTGGTGCATCATCTGGTGATCGGCGCCAACGTGCCCTTGAGCGAATTCGTCGACTGGCTCGCCGCCTTGAAGGCCACGGTGGTGGTGGAGTTCGTCACCCGCGAGGATGCCATGGTGCAACAGCTCCTACGCAACCGCCACGACCAGTTCAGCGACTATTCCCTCGAAAACTTCGACCACCTGGTGGCCCAGGCCTTTCATGTGCTGGACAAGAAGCCCCTCAAGGGCGGTCAGCGCATGATCTACGCCCTGACGCCGCACTAGCCGCCAAGCCCGGGCGGCCGGCCCTTCCTGGCAGGCGTGTTCCTAAACGATCTTTAAGGGCAAACGGCGAATTCGCCGTGGTCAAACGCCCGCACCGGTGCCATCTTCTCCCCGGAAACCAGATTTTTTGTGGAGAGTGACATGTCAGATCAAAAGGTAGCCGTCATTTCGGCGGGCGGCAGCGGCATGGGGGCGGACGCGGCCCGTCGCCTGGCCCAGGACGGATTTCAGATCGCCATCCTATCCTCCTCCGGCAAGGGCGAGGCCCTGGCCCGGGAACTGGGCGGTATCGGGATCACCGGCTCCAACCAGTCCAACGACGACCTAAAGCGCCTGGTGGATCAAACCATGGACCGCTGGGGCCGGGTCGACGTCTTGGTCAACAGCGCCGGCCATGGCCCCCGGGCGCCCGTGCTGGAGCTGACCGACGACGACTGGCATCGTGGCATGGAGGTCTATTTCTTGAACGCAGTGCGCCCCACCCGCCTGGTGACCCCCATCATGCAACAGCAAAAGGCCGGCGCCATCATCAACATTTCCACCTTCGCCGCCTTCGAGCCCGATCCGGTGTTCCCCACCTCCGGCGTGTTCCGCGCCGGGCTCGCTGCTTTTGCCAAGCTCTATTCCGACAAGTACGCGCACGAGAACATCCGCATGAACAACGTGCTGCCGGGCTTCATCGACAGCCTGCCGGAAAAAGAGGAGTTCCGCACCCGCATCCCCATGGGCCGCTACGGCAAGTCCTTCGATGAAGTCGCCGCGGTGATTGCCTTTCTCGCCTCCGACGGGGGCGCCTACATCACCGGCCAAAACCTGCGCGTGGACGGCGGCATCACCCGAGCGGTCTAAAACCGCGCCCCAAGAAAGTCCGTCCCATTAGCGGGCCCATGGCCCAAAAAAGACCCCGGCCCCCCAAAAAAACCCCGGCCGGAGCCGGGGTCAGGTTCTTTACGATCGCCGCGCCATGGGCGGGCTTTTGGAGAGCTGGCGCCCAAAACCCGCGGGCGCCGGGATAAATCCTGTAAAACTCTTTTGGGGCCTTAGGCGGCCTTTTTGATGTTCTTTTTGACGTATTTCATGGCGTCTTCCTTCAGCGTTTTGCTGGCGGTCAGACGGGGCTGAACGGTGGCCGGCTTGGCCTTGAAGGTGGTGGGCTCGCCGGTGAAGGGATTGGTCCCCTTGCGGGCCTTGGTCGGGGCCTTGTAGTTCATTTTCAGTCGGCCCAGGTTGCCCAACGGCACGCTACCGGGCGCGGTCTGCTTGGTGTCCTTGAGCGCCAATTCGGCGACCACCGGCCACAAAAGATCGAGAAACTTGTTGGCGTCCTTGCGGCTGAATTCATATTCCCATTCGTCGGCCAGGCCTTTGTTGAGCGCTTCGGCGTAAGCTTGGGCGAGCTGGGTCTTGGTTACGGTCATGTCTGTTCCTTCCTTTGTAAGCCCGAAATCCTGCTGAAAAAAGGTGATCTAGCCGCATCGCGGCGGTCCGTTTGGAATAGCTTAAGAAAAGTTAACAAATCGTAAATTTAGCGGGTTCGAGAGTGCGGAAATCCCTATTTTTAAGGAAAAAACGCATCCGAGGCTGGCGTGTGGACCCATCGATCCCCAAAATCCTTGCCCCACGCCTCACATCCGCCAATATAGCCACCAGCCGTTCTTTAACCGATCACAAGCCCATGGCCGAACCAGACCGCAAATCCAACCATGCCGAAGCCGTGCAGGCCCGCCTCAACTTCCTGGGCGCCGATGGGGCCAGGCCCGTGCTGTATGCCTCGGTGGCGGGCGGTGGGCCGGCGTCGCGGCAGGAAGCGGCCTATGAACCCCACCTGGTGACCATCGCCGACGCCAGGGGCGCGGTGCCGCCGCCCAGCCTGGACGACGAAGGTTTCTGCCTCATCCAGCGGCCCAGCGCGGTAGGGGACTTTTTTGACCCGGACGAAGTGGTGGGGACCTATCACCGGGAGACGGAAACCCTGATCAAGGAAGCAACGGGCACGTCCAAAGTCATCGTCTTTGACCAGACCCTGCGCGCCGACGATCAGGGCATCCGCGCTGAACGTACGGTCCGCGAACCGGCCTGGTTCGTGCACAATGATTATACCCGCCGTTCCGCACCCCAGCGCTTGTGGGATCTGCTGCCGGCGCCCGAGGCCGAGGCACTGCTGGCCCGACCTTACCTTATCATCAACACCTGGCGGCCCCTTACCGGCCCGGTGGTCTCCACG
>JANQKX010000577.1 GCA_028280915.1 Kiloniellaceae bacterium | reverse complement strand
AGGGAATCCAGGAATTCGGCCGCGAAGTCGCCATGGGCCTTGGACCAGCGCCGGGAGTTCTTGTCGTCCCAGCGGTGAAAGGCAATGGGCGCGATCAGGGTGATCAAGGCGGCGGCCAGAAACACCACCGCCACCCAAAGGCTCAGCCAGGCCACGCAGATGAAGATCACAAAGGGTGTAACCGCGGCGACGAAAAACTGCGGCAGATACTGGCCGAAATAGATTTCCAGATGCTCCACCCCGTTCACGAGGGTGACCAGCACGTCGCCGGTGCGCTTGTGCCCGAAATAGGCCGGCCCCAGTTCCACAATCTTGTCGTACAAGGTGGCGCGCAGGTGCAGCTGCACCTTGGCGGCGGTGCGGTGGGCGACCATGGTGCGGATGTATTCCAGGACCCCGCGCAGCAGGATCACCACGGCGGTCGCCATTCCCAAAAGGGCGATCTCCGACCAGGCGGCGCCTTGAAACACCAGCCCCAAGAGCCAGCCGAGCATGGCCAGGCGCGCCACGCCGAAGGCCGAGGAGATCACGCCCAGGAAAACCGTGAAGGCGATGCGGGCGCGGACCCCCTTGGTGAACTGCCAAAGGCGTGGGTCAAAATACATGGCCGGGATTCCTTAAGAATGGGATATGAGCAAGATTGGGATATGAGCGAAGGTTAGCCTGAAGAAATTTCTTTGGCACTCAACGATCTTGTATATCACCCAAACATATTTTTATACTGCGGCGGTGATGCAGACTGATATCCTTGGTGTAATGAAAGGGAAAACAGGCCATGAATTGGGACGATATGCGGGTTTTTCTCGCCGTGGCGCGCAGCGGCAGTTTGTCGGCGGCGGCCAAGGCGCTTTGCGTGACCCAGCCCACGGTGGGGCGGCGCTTGCGCCTGCTGGAAGAAAGCTTGGGCGCCCAGTTGTTCGACCGCCTGCCCGACGGTTTCGTGCCCACGGCGGCGGGGAACGAGCTCTTGCCCATGGCCCAGGAGATGGAGCGGGTCGCCCTTGAGGTGGACCGGCGCCAAGCCACCTTCAGCGAGGATGCGAGCGGCACGGTGCGGGTTTCGGTTTGGGAGACCTTCGCGCAATTTCTTTGCACCCATGTGGCCCGGATCAGCCAGCGTTTGCCCAGCATCGAAATCGAGTTGGCCGTGTCCCACGTCCAGCCGGATCTGATCCGGCGCGAGGCGGATCTTTTGGTGCGTGAATGCCTGCCGCAGAACCCCAACCTGATCGCACGCAAGATCTCCAGCTATACCTTCGCGGTTTATGGCAGCCGGGAGTTGGTGGCGCGCTTTCCGGCGGCCTACGACGAGCGCCGTTACGAGGCCTGCCCCTGGGTGGGCTTCGATGAGGAACATGCCTATTTTCATAATCAGACCTGGCTGCTGGGCCGCTTGGGGCCGCGCCGGGCCTATGTGCGCGCCAACCATGGCCTGGTGTTGCACGAATTGGTGCGCCAGTCCGTGGGGCTCGGCGTTTTGCCGTGCTTTGCCGGCGACGCGGAGGCGGATCTGGTGCGCCTGACCGCGCCCCTGGCCGAGTTGGCCCGGCCCCTTTACATGGTGGTGCACCGGGACCTGAAGCGTTCTCCGGCGATCCGGGCGGTGATGGACGAACTGATCGACATCTACCGCCAGGAGACCCCGCGCCTCATGGGCGAAACGAAGCAGGCGGCCGAATAGGGCTGTTTAGGCGGATTGGTTTTGCAGGGCGACCAGGGCGTCGATCCTGGCCAGGTGACGGGCTTTGTCGGCCCGCGCCAGAAACGATCCTTCGATGGAATTGCACACCAGTTTCACCAGGTCCAAGGGGCTGAGGTCCAGAGCCGCGCTGACCGCCAGGTAGTTGTCCAGCAGGTAGCCGCCGAAGTAGGCCGGATCGTCGGAATTGACCGTGGCGACCAGCCCCAGGTCCAGCATTTGCTTGATGGGGTGGGCGGACATATCGGGCACAACGCCCAGCTTGATGTTGGAGAGGGGGCAAAGGGTCAAGGCCATGCGGGCCTTGGCCAGGCGGGTCAACAGCTCGGGGTCTTCCAGGCTGCGGTTGCCGTGATCCAAGCGGTCGATCATAAGCAAGTCCAGTGCGTCGCGCACGTAGTCCGGCGGCCCGACCTCGCCGGCATGGGCCACCACTCTCAGCCCGTCCCCCTTGGCGGCGGCAAAGAGCCGGGCGAACTTTTCCGGTGGGTTGCCTTCTTCGGCGCCGCCCAGGCCCACGGCGGTAAGGCGCGGGTCGGCGAAATAGGCCTCGGCCTGGCGATAAGTGGCAAAGCCCGCTGCCTCGCTCAAATCCCGCAGGAAGGACAGGATCAAACGGGAGGAGACGCCCAACTCGGTTTCCCCGTCCTTAAGGGCCCGCAGGATGCCATCGGTCGCCACGGCGAAGGGCACCCCCCGCTCGATATGGCCCTGGGGGTCGTAGGACACCTCCACATGGACGCAGCCGTCCGCGGCGGCGCGGCGCAGGTAGGCCATGGTGAGGGCGTAAAAATCCTCTTCCTCCACCAGTACCGACATGCCTTGCCGATAGAGATCGAAAAACGCCTGCGGTTGGGTGAAGCGGTAGGCGGCCGCGGCCTGCGCTTCCGTCTGGAAAGGGAGGGCAACCCGGTTCTTGCGCGCCAGCTGCATCAAGAGGGCGGGCTCCAGGCTGCCCTCCAGGTGCAGGTGAAGCTCGGCCTTGGGTAGGCTCTGCAAAAATTCCCGGGTTTCCATGGCGTCCTCCTGACGTTGTTGAAAGATCTCCGCAGGCGGCTTGTTGGCGTTTGTTGTTTTGTTTTATGCTCGCGCGCCGGCGGCGCGGCCGCGAGATCAAACAGCCGTAAACCTAAAGTCTGGCAGAAAAATGACGTCCGATAGCTTGAGTCTAGCACAGCTGACCTTGAGAATGGCAGAGCGCGATGACGCAGGCACCATCGCGCGCATGATGCACGAGTTCGACCTCTATTTGAGCGCCATCGATGGCTCCGCGCCCTGGATCGACGTGAACGCGGCGACCCACAAGCTGGTGCGCCTGGGCTTTGACGAGCAGAGCCTGTTCAAATGCCTGATCGCCGAGGAGGATGGCCGGCCGGCGGGTTACGCCATCTATCACGTGGGATTTTGGGCCGACGACCTTGTGGGCGCGGTCTTTCTGACCGACCTTTTTGTGCGCGAAAAATGGCGCGGCAAGGGGGTCGGCAAGGCCATGATGGAGCAACTGGGTGTGCTCGGCCGGGCAGCAGGCTGCGAGCAGATCTTGTGGACCGTCTGGCGCCAGAACCCGGCCGCCGAGCAGTTTTACAAAGGCTTGGGCGCCGTGCCGGTGGAAGACGAACTGCTCATGCGCTTGAAGATCTGACCGCATTGCGGCCTTTAAAGACGACGCCGCATCTGGCAAAAGGACTTGCGTTTTGGATGGGCGGCGAGAGGAGGGCGCCATGAGCCGATTGGAGATCATGAACGACGTGCTGCGGCGGGAGGCCGAGGCGATCCTGGCGGTGCGCTTGACCGAGAGCGCCGATCAGGCCATGGACGCCCTCTTATCCTGCCAGGGCAAGATCATCGCCTCGGGCATGGGCAAGGCCGGGTTGATCGCCCGCAAGTTCGCGGCGATCCTGTGTTCCACCGGCACCCCGGCGGCCTTCATCAATCCGGGCGAGGCGGCCCATGGGGATCTGGGCCTGATCGGGAAGGGGGATTGCCTGATCGCCTATTCCACCAGCGGCAAGACCCGCGAGGTGATCGAGATGATCCACCTGGGCCGCCATCTGGGCCTGGCCACGGTGATCGGCGTCACCTCCCATCCTGAGTCGCCCCTGCGCGAGCTGAGCGACATCGTCATCGACATGGGCGAGATCGAGGAACCCTGCCCCCTGGGCCTCACCCCCAGCGCCAGCATGGCGGTCATGTCGGCCCTGTCCGACGCCTTGGCGCTGACCTTGATGGGGGAAAAGGGCATCACCAAGCAGGAATATGGCCTGCGCCACCACGGCGGCTATCTGGGCCAGCAGGCGCGGTTGCCAGATACAAAATAAGATAGATTGCGCGTAAAGTCCGGCAGCCACGCGGGGATTTGAAAGATATTACTCTGAAAAGTCGTGCTCGGTTTCATTATTATTCTTTAACTAGATTGAGTGTAGCCTCAAACTCATTTTCCTAACCCTTGCGATGGATAAAGAGAGGCGAAATTGTCCAACACCATCTATGCCGCCTTGTATAGCGACAAAGTTCCTGACCGTGAAGCATGGCAAAGCGCGATCAACGCCTTGGGATTTGAATTGGAGCTATGCAAGGACCTAAAGGTCTTCGAAAGCTCGGGATTTTCGCCGTGCCTACTCGTTGGGACGAAAACCGGATTCGAACTTTTTTTCGATGCCTTAGAGGATGATGAAGAATTGGGCGGTTCTTTGGAAGGTCGGGACCGTCTCATTTCCTTCCGATGGGGCGGTAGTTTGGCCGAGTGCGCTTGTGCTCTTGTTGCAAGCCTGGCCCTTGTCAAAGAGTATGGTGCCTTGGTGTGGTATGATGGGGAGGCGCCAACCGGTGACTATGAGATGCTTAAACAGGCAACTGAACAGTTATACAACGGGGTCGTAAGCGAAATGTAGTCAGGTATGGGAAATCATCAATTTCAATGGATGAATCGACTTGCCTGATTTCTTTTTCTTTTGACGTATTGGAGGCGGATGGCAGTTGCGGAGTTCGTTAAGTTTGTGATAAAGAGGGGACAGGATGAACGCAACCTTGACGGCACGGGGCTTTTCTGCCACAAAAACATTTAGAACAAAGCGTCGGGGATTTTAAATCCAATGCGTTGACGAATTTTTAGTCATGAAACGCTAAAACGCCGGGCATCGGGGGAGACGGCCGCGGCACGGCGGTTGTATAGAAAATCTTGGGCGCTGCGGCGCTCTTTGGACCAACGTTTGGACCATCTCCAGAACCGCAAAGTGGCCCGGAACCAAATGATACGGAAGCAAAAAACGGAACCAGATGATGATCATGTCGAACGATAACACCAACATCCAGGTCATGGCGCACGCCAAGGCGCTTGGCATGTTGGGTGGTTTGGGCGTGATCGGTCCGGTCGTCCGCTTTCGGGCTCGGACTCTGCCCATCGCAGATGCCCGCAACGTAAATATCGGCGTCATTGGGCTGAAGCGGCCCCGGCTCCCGTAACGTTCCGCGAAAAGATCCAACCGATCGCGAACCTTCCGGGGCCTCCCTCGGAAGGTTTTTTGGTTCTGGTCCCCGAGTTCGGATCTTACAGGCGCCCCCGGCGCCACATCCCCAAAATTCCAGGCGAGAGGCGGCCCAGGAAGGCTCCGGTCAAAAAAATTGAAAAGACCGAGTCATGTTTTGGAAAGAAAAGGGTCAACCAGAAAATCAGGCGCGCAGTGACGATCAGATCATTGCCCGCTATACCCGCCAGCCGTCCCGGTTGCCGCCGGCCTTGCGGGCACGGATCGAGGATCTATGGGGCGGTCAGCCCGTGCAGCTCTATGCCCTGGCGGACTTGGACGATGAACTGAACCTGGCGCAGATCTGGCTCGCCTTGGGGCCGGAACAGATCGCCATTGCCCGCTTGCCGGCGGGTCATGGTGTGGCGGATGAAGGCTCTGCCGACGACGCAGCAATGTTGGCGGAAGCTCAGATCGCGGCCTGTCCCATCGAGTGCATCGCCCGCAACCGCATCGCCCAGGCGCGGGAGTTGCCCGGCCTGTCGTCCACCTGCCTGGTGCTGGAGGACGCCGTATCCCAAGATCCCGGGGCGCCCGGGGCGGCTGTGCCGTCCGTGCCGTCCGGACCGGCCGCGTCGGTGCTGGCGCAGTTGCGCTATACCCATCGGCAGCGGCGGGCCATGGAGAACATCAAGTATCTCCTGAATCTGCCCTACGACGGCGCCCCGCCGGAACCGGGCCAAGGGACCCTGGAGCCGGACCGGCTCTATGCCCGGGCGGTGGCCGGGCCGGTGACCGATGCCCAGGCGGCGGTGGCCGGACGGGGGTTGTCCGTGGTCTGGCGGCTCTTGGCCTATTTGCTGCCCTACAAGGGGCGGCTGGCCCTGGGCACGGTCGCAGCCTTGTTCATGACCGGTTTGAACCTGCTGCCGCCTTACTTGACCAAGCTGTTGATCGACGACGTGGCCAGGCCCTTTCAGGCGGGCCAGCTGGCGGTGAGCGAGGCAGTGAACCTGGGCTGGATCGTGATCGCCGGCCTGGCGGCCTGCTACGTGACCCATGACTTTTGCCACTGGGTCCGGCTGAAAACCATGGCGGTGCTGGGGGAATACGTGGCGCGGGATCTGCGGCGGGAGCTCTATGAGCATCTGCAGAAGCTGAGCCTGTCGTTCTATACCCGCAAGCAGACGGGCACGATCATCAGCCGTGTCTCCAGCGACAGCGACCGGCTGTGGGATTTCATCGCCTTTGGGGTGGTCGAGGTTTCCCTGTCCGTGCTCATGCTGCTGGGCCTGTCGGTGGTCTTGATCTCCCTGGACTGGCGTTTGGGCTTGGTGATGGTGCTGCCCTTGCCGCTGATCTTCGCCGCTTTCGCTTGGCACAGCCAGGCCATGAATCGGCTGTTCCTGCGCGCCTGGCGCTCCTGGTCGGGGGTGACCGAGGTTTTGTCGGACACCATTCCGGGCATGCGGGTGGTCAAGGCCTTTCACCAGGAACGGCGGGAGGTCAAGCGCTTCAACCGGCAGAACGAAACCGCCGTCAGGGCGTTCAACGACACCCACGACGTCTGGACCCGGTTCTGGCCGCGCTTGATGCTGGGCCTGCACCTGATCATCCTGACGGTCTGGGTGCTGGCCCTGCCTCGGCTGCTGAGCCCGGCCGGGGCGGCGGATCACTTGAGCTTCGGCACCTTCGTGGCCTTCCTGCTCTATATCGGCATGTTCATCTATCCCATCGAGACGGTGGGCATGGTGGCGCGCATGCTGAACCGGGCCACGTCTTCGGCCCAGCGCATCTTCGAGGTGCTGGATACCGAGCCGGACCTGCCCGAGCCAACACGGCCGGTCCAGGTGCCCGATCTGAAGGGCGCGGTGAGCTTCGAGAAGGTGAGCTTTTCCTATGACGGGCTGCGGCCGGTCTTGGACGAGGTCAGCTTCAGCGTGGCGCCGGGCGAGATGATCGGTCTGGTGGGGCCGTCGGGGGCGGGCAAGTCCACGGTGATCTCCCTGATCGCCCGGTTTTACGCGCCGACCCGGGGGGTGATCCGCATCGACGGCCATGACCTGGCCCGCTTGGAAAGCGACAGTTACCGGCGGCAGATCGGCATCGTGCAGCAGGACCCGCACCTGTTTCACGGCTCGATCTTCGACAACATCCGTTATGGCCGGCCCGATGCCGACCCGGCGGCGGTGGTCGAAGCGGCCCGGGCGGCCAATGCCCACGACTTCATCTGCCGTCTGGCCCATGGCTATGACACGGTGGTGGGAGAGCGAGGGCGGACCTTGTCGGGTGGCGAGCGGCAGCGCATCTCCATCGCCCGGGCGATCCTCTGCGATCCGCGGATCTTGATCCTGGACGAGGCCACCAGCGCGGTGGACACGGAGACCG
>JANQKX010000569.1 GCA_028280915.1 Kiloniellaceae bacterium | reverse complement strand
TCGGTCCCCCAGTCCACGAAGACGTAATCGTCGACCCAGCCCTTTGACAGGCGCCGGCGGTCGCTGGAGACCAGCACCAACTGCTCTTCCAAAAGCTTCTCCACCACCAGGCCGGGGGTGTTGACCGGCTGGTACATGACCCCGATGTCCAGCAGCCCATCGGCCAGATGGCGCATCTGGCTCTGTGAATAGTCCGCGTCCAGACGCAGGGCCACGTTGGGCGCCTTCTCGCGCATCCAAGTCATCCAGCCGATGACCAGGCGCTCCCACAGGCTCACCTGGGCGGCCAGGCCCAAGGTGGCGCGAAACCCGGCGGGCAGGCCCACCTCCTGCCGTGCTTGCTCCCAGGCCCGCACGGCGGCCACGGCGTAGCGGTGGAAGCGCTCGCCCGGGCCGGTCATGGTGACCCCGTTGCGCCCGCGGGAGAACAGGGGCTGTCCCAAACGGTCCTCCAGGGCCTTGATACGGGCGCTGGCCGTGGATTGGGTGATGTTCAACTGATCGGCGGCGCGGTTGAAGCTGCCGGTGGCGGCGATCTCCAGGAAGGTGCGCATGTGATCGATGTTCATGGGGTGCCTCGCCCGTCCAGCCGTGTCCGAGCGGGCACTCTATCGGGTTTTTCGATCGGGGCGCCATCCCGAAAATGCAGGTCTTTTAGGGATCGATCAGGCCCAGCTCTTGCGCCTTGGCGGCAATGGCCGGCTGCTCCGGGTTCAGCTCATAGGCGCGTCGGAAATCGCTGATCGCCCTCAGCCGGTTACCCTGGGAGTCCAGAACCGTGCCCCGGTTGAAATAGGCCGCCGCATGATCGGGGCGATGGCCGATGGCGGCGCTATAATCGGCGAGGGCTAATTCCTCCCGGCCCAAGGCCAGGTTGGCATTGCCGCGATTGAAGTAGCCGTCGGCCTCCTGGGGTTCGCGGGCAATGACCTGATCGTAGTCCGCGATGGCCTCATGGTAGCGGCCCCGCTGGGTCTGCAGATTGGCCCGGTTGAAGCGGGTCTCGGAGTCGTCCGGGTTCAACTCCAGCGCCCGGTTGTAGGCCAGGAGGGCCCCGTTGCCATCGCCCTGCCGGGCCAGGATGTTCCCGCTCAGGCCATAGGAGGGGGCGTGATCCGGAGTGATCCGCCACAAACGTTCCAGGTCCCCTTGGGCCTGGCTGATGGCGCCGGAGAGATAGTGACTGCGGGCCCGGTTGAAATGGGCTTCGACAAAATCCGGCTTGATCGCCAGGACTCGGTCATAATCGGCGATGGCCTCGGCGAAACGGGCGATCTGGTAATAGAGATTGCCCCGGTTAAACAGGGCGGCCAGGCTGTCCGGGGTCAATTCCAGAACCTGGCCGTAGTCGCCGATCGCCGCCTCGGCCTGACCCAGGGAGCGCAGGCTCGCGGCGCGCAGGAACAGCGCTTCGGCCCGATCCGCCTCAGACAAACGGCCCGCTTCGAGGCTCTCGGTCAGCAGGGTGATCGCGCCGCTGTGATCGCCCGCTTGCTGGGTCTGGCGCGCCGCGGCGAGGACACTGTCGGCCCCTTGCGCGATCCCTGGCCAAGGGCCCGCGGCCAGCAGAAAGAGCAGGATAAAAAGGCAAAACGGCCGCGCGGCGGAACCACGCGGCCGATCGAGTTGCGGAAAGGTCAAGCCGGTCAGGCCGCCGCGTAAATGCCGGCGGCTTTCACCTCGGCGCCCACATAGGGCTCGAATTGCTTGAAGTTGGCCTCGAAACGCTGGGTCAGGTCCCGGGCCGTGCGTTCGTAGGCCTTTTTGTCCTGCCAGGTGCTGCGCGGGTTCAAGACGTCGGTCGGCACGTCGGGGCAACTATCGGGGAACAGAAGACCGAATTCCGGGTGCTGGGACTGCCCCACATTGGCCAGGCGCCCGTCCAGGGCGGCCCGCACCATGGCCCGGGTGTGGGCGATCTTCCTGCGCTCGCCGATGCCGGAGGCGCCGGCGGTCCAGCCCGTGTTCACCAGCCAGCAGCGGGCGCCGCTTTTGGCCATCTTCTCGCC
>JANQKX010000565.1 GCA_028280915.1 Kiloniellaceae bacterium | reverse complement strand
CTTCCGGCGTGGCATTGGCCGGGTCGTCCGTGTAGCGCAGCAGCAACATGGTATGGCCCAGATTGGCCTTGCCCTTTTCCAGGGTTTCCCGGGCCGTCGGATCATGGGGGTCCTGACGCAGCTTCTGCAGGGCTTCATAGGCCGGCAGGCCGTCCACGATGCGCCCCTTGTTCTTTTCCACCAGCTCCAGGATGCCCGGCACCTCTTCGTCAAGGGTCCGGGTCGCGATCAGGCCCAAAAGCCAGGGAATCTTGATCTCGAAATGGGTTTCCCGGTCTTCCATGTCGGGGAAGCCGAAGGCGGTGAAATCGGCCGGCGCCGGCTCGGTTTCCCACATGGCCTCGATGGCGGCGAGCTTCATCTTCTGATGCTCGGTGGTGGTATAACCGCTCTCGTCACCCAGCACCACCACCGAGAGGGCCGAGGCCAGGCCGAAGCTGGCCGCCACGGTCATGGAACGGCGCGCCAGTTTCTGGTGCCGGTTGCGCAGCAGGTAAAAGGCGCTGATGCTCATGATGAAAATCGACGCGGTGACATAACCGGCAGAGACCGTATGGACGAACTTGGCCTGGGCCACGATGTTGAAAAAAACGTCGTAGAACGAGGTCATCTCCATGCGCATGGTCTCGGGGTTGAAGACCGCGCCCACCGGGTTCTGCATCCAGCCGTTGGCGATCAGGATCCACAGGGCGGAAAAGTTCGTGCCCAAGGCAACCAGCCAAGTCACCACCAAATGGCCCAGCTTGGAAAGCTTGTCCCAGCCGAAAAAGAACAGGCCGACGAAGGTGGCCTCCAGGAAAAAGGCCATCAGCCCTTCCATGGCCAGGGGCGCGCCGAAGACGTCGCCGACAAAGTGGGAGTAATAGGCCCAGTTGGTGCCGAACTGGAATTCCATGGTGATGCCGGTGGCCACCCCCATGGCGAAGTTGATGCCGAAAAGCACGCCCCAGAACTTGGTCATGTCACGCCAAATGACCCGGCCCGTCATCACGTAGACGGATTCCATAATGGCCAGCAGAGGCGCCAGGCCGAGGGTCAGGGGAACGAACAAAAAGTGATAAAGCGCCGTCATCGCGAACTGAAGTCGCGACATATCGGCAACGGCCAGATCGATCATCGTTTATCCCACCTTTTGGTCACGGAACCGCGCCGGCGGCATATGGCCGTTTGGCGGCGATGCCCATGAAACACCGTCGATTCTTGATCGCCCGGCAGGACGAAGCAACATCTTATTGCAAAGATGTGGCGATTTATCGCAGGTGCGGCATTTTTCCGTTCAAAACCCGCCCATAGCGCCAGCACGGGCGCCGCCATTCCGAACAAGATTCAGAACCCGGCATTTTGGACCAATTGGTCTTTCTGCTTACCGCGGCCCTCGGCCCGCGACCTATCGGTCCATGGGCTCGCTTTTCCACGCCTTCGGATCGATATCCAGGTCGGCAAATCGGGCCGGGTCGAAGATCGGCTGTTTCACCCCATCGCGCAGCTGGTTGTCAAAGTCCCGCAGCACCCGCAGGCCCACCTTGAACAGCATGGCCAGGGCAAAGAGGTTGACGATGGCGGTCAATCCCATGGTGAGATCGGAGAAGTCGAACACCGTGTTCAAATCCTGCACCGCGCCCCAAAAAACCAGCCCCACCACCAACACCCGGAAGGCATTGATGGCGATCGGCGCCTCGGTGAAAAAGGCGAGCGCGTTTTCGCCCAGATAATAACAGTAGAGAATTGTTGTCATGACAAAGAGGATCAAGGCGGCACTGACCAGATAGCCGCCCCAGCTACCCACGTGCTCGGCCAGGGCCCGCTGGGTCAGGACCGCGCCGTCTTCCACGTGGCTGCCCGGCTGATAGACATCCGACAACAGGATAATCGCCGCCGTGCAGCTGCAGATCACGATGGTGTCCACGAAGACGCTGAAGGCCTGGACGATGCCCTGGTTTACCGGATGGGGCACATGGGCCACGGCGGCCACGTTGGGCGCGCTGCCCAGGCCGGCTTCGTTGGAGAAAAGGCCCCGGCGCACGCCGTGCAGGATGGCCCCCACCAGGCCACCGCTGGCCATTTCCTCAAAGCCGAAGGCGGAGCGGCAGATATAAAGAAAGATGCCCGGCAACTCATCCAAGTTGATGGTCAGCACCACCAAGGAGATGCCGATGTAGCCCAGGGCCATGACCGGCACCACCAGTTCGGCGAATTGAGCGATGCGCTTGATGCCGCCGAAAATGACGATGCCCATCACCACGGCCACGCTAACACCGCTGATGGCTTCCGCGACGCCAAAGGCGTCCTTGACCGACGAGGCCAGAACAAACGATTGCAAGGGAATGATCCCCAGCCCGAAGGTCGCCATCATGAGAACCGAAAACAGGGCCGCCAGCCATTTCCACTTTCGTCCCAGGCCGCGGAGAATATAAAAGGACGGTCCGCCCCGGTAGGTCCCGTCGGGCTCGGCGGTTTTGAAAACCTGGGCCAGGCTGCACTCAAAACAGCTGGTGGCCATGCCGATCAGGGCGACGATCCACATCCAAAAGACCGCCCCCGGGCCGCCCAGGGAGATGGCCACGGCGACGCCGGCGATATTGCCCGCGCCCACCCGCCCGGCAACGGAGATCACCATGGCCTGAAACGAGGAGATGTGGTCCGCATCGTGCCGGAAAGCGCCCGCCAGCACGCGGAACATGCGGCCGAAATGACGGACTTGAAAAAATCCCGTCGCCACGGTCAGCACCGCCCCCATGCCCAAGAGCGCCGCCACCAAGATATAGGTCCAGATAAAATCGTTGAGCTGCGCCAGCAAGCCTCTTCCCCCCGTTTGGTGTTTGCCCCCTCGTTGCCTTTGGCGGGATTAGGCTAAAGTATGGATAAAGCCGCGACAATTAATTTATTACAATGGCTTATCGCTCGGCCGGCAAAGCAACCGTCCCCGGCAGGTTCCCCGGGTCAGCCCTGGGCCACGGCCCGGCCCCGATGGACCGCGATCGCGCCCAGTCCAGACGCCAGGATGCAATAGGCCCCCATCACCGCGGACTGGCGCTCCAAGGTGACGCCCAAATCGATCAAAAGACCCAGGACCGCCGGCGCCAGGCCGGTGGAGAACACCATGGCCGCGGCACCGAAGGAGCGGATGGCGCCCAGGTGGGACAGGCCGTAGAGTTCGGCCCAGATGGCGCCGGTCAGGACCACGGTGAGGCCCGCGTTGATGCCGAAGAGGGCCATGAAAACCGGTGCCACCCAGTAACCGTCGCTGCTCGCCAGGACCACACAGGCCAAGAACAGCGGCACCAGAAAATAAGGCACCAAGCGTCGGGCCGACAGACGGTCCACCAGCGGCCCCGACAGCAAGAGCGCGGCCACGGAGGCCACGGCCATCACCGAATAGGACCCGGCCAGCAGGGAGAGCGGCCATCCCTTGACCTCGGCCAGGTAGACCTGGTGAAAAATCAGCCCCGTGAAGATAAACGACGGCGCCAGAAGGGCCGGCAGCATGAGCCACAAGCGCAGGTCCTTCAGCACCTGCCCCAAGGTCTGGTCGTGCGCGGCCGCGCCGCTGTCACGGCGCCGTGCCGTCAGTTCCCGGTCCCGCTGGCCATGGCCCCGCAGCAGGACAAAAATCAGGGGCGCGAGGGCCAGCAGCACCACGCCGCCCATGGTCCAAACCTGGTGCCAGGTGACCAGCGTCAGGGCCAGGACCACCAACGGCGGCAAGGCGGCCTCGCCCACCGTGTTACCCAAAGTGGCCAGACTGACCGTGCGCCCCCGCTCCGCCTCGAAATAGCGCGCCATGGCGGTGATACCCGTGTGCACGCTCAAGCCCTGGCCAAACAGGCGCAAGCCGTAAATCGCCAAAGTCAGGCCCACCAAGCCGACGACCTGCCCCATGGCCAGACAGGTCAACGCCAGGCCGAGCAGCACGGCAAGGGCAAACCGCCACAGGGGCCAATAGTCGATCAGGCGGCCAAGCCAGATGATGGTCACGGCGCTGGCCAAGGTGCCCAGGGAATAAAGGCTGCCGAAAGTCCCGTGGGAAATGGACAGCGCTTGCCGGATCTCGCCGCCAAAGAGGGAGATGAAAAACGTTTGCCCCAAATTGGAGCAAAAACACATAAAAAAGCCAAAGGCAATCAGACGCCAGTGGCGGCGGAGAAACGGCAGCGGCAACATGACGCCGTTCTAATGTCGTTTCGACGCCGGCACTAGTCCCTTTTTTGCCCCCTTTTTGGCCCCATCTCACGGGCCCCATTTTCCCAATGGCGTGGGCGTAGCGCGGCCGGCCAGATGATTATTTGGGCGCGGCCTCCCAACCGGCGGCGCGGGCTTCCTGCTGGGAACAGAACCACCGCTCGCCCTTGGCCTCGGAAACCTTGATCAGCTTGTAGCTTTTGTCGCGAGGGGTGTGATAGTGCCGCTTGCCGTTGCTCGCGATGTTCCCCTTGATGCGGCAGCCCGTGGCGGCCTCGTGGTGGGACGCCAGCCGCGTTCCCTGGCGCCACTTCCAAGGGGGCACGAACTCACTGTCCCAGATGCCCTTGCCGGCGGCCCTGGCGTCCTGCTCCAAGGCAACGAACTCGGTGCTGTAGTGGCGAAAGGCCAAGGCCCAGCCTTCTTGCACCATCCATTGATTCAACGTCGCTTCTTCCCCGGCGACCGTGCAGGTCACCACCATGCGGCCGTTTTTGTTCTGCAGCTCTTCAAAGCAGCGCACGGACCGGCCCGAGATAAACTCCTCGGCGGCCTTGGCCGCTTCGATACCACAGGGCCAGATCTCGCCGTCACGCCAGCAGATCTGCTCCAGCTCCGGCGCGTCCACGCCGAATAAACGAATTTTGCGATCCCCCACCTTCAGTTTATCACCATCGACCACCTGCGGCGCCGTCAGTCGTTCTTCTTTACAGCTCGCCAACACCGCCACGGTGGCTACAAAAAGGAGGGAAAAAAGCGAATATTTCAGATAAGTATGCATAGTCATCGTCCGCCTACTATCCAATTCGCCCAAATTATATACGCCAGGAATGTGATCAAAAAATGTCGAAGACTCGAAGTTATCCACAGAATTTGAGGTTATCCACAGGCCTGGGGATAGTTCTGCGGCCCGGTTTTCCCCTCCCACCCGCCGTTCCAAGGCAAGACCTGGATCCCCGGCAGTCGGCGGCGGGGGCCAGGCTTTCCTCTTGCAAAGTTCCGCAAGCGACCGTCCGGTAAGATGGAAATTTTCGGCGCCGATCTTTGGCACATCGACTTTTGGGGCGATGCGGAAAAACTGCTGCAGCACTATGGCATCTGGGCGGTTTCCTTGTGCATCTTTCTTGAAAGCTTTGGCGCCCCCGTGCCGGCGGAAACCCTGTTGGTCACCACCGCCGCCCTGGCCTCCCAGGAAAAAGTCGCCCTGCCGCCCCTGTTGCTGGCCTCCTGGGTCGGGGCCGTGGTGGGCGACAACGTGGGCTATATGATCGGGCGCTTCGGCGGGCGGCAACTGGTGCTGCGCTTCGGCCGCTATGTCTTCATCACCGAGGCCCACCTGGGCAAGGTGGAGGTCTTTTTTGTCCGCTATGGCAGCTGGGTCGTTCTGGTGGCCCGCTTTTTCGCCGTTCTGCGCCAGTTGAACGGCGTGGTCGCGGGCATGGGCAAGATGGCCTGGCCCCGCTTCATGCTCTTCAACATGCTGGGGGCGGCCCTCTGGGTCGGCTTTTGGGGCCTGGGCAGCTTCTGGCTGGGCGAGGCCTTTCACCTCTCCTTCGCGACGATCAAAAAAGCCGGCCCGGTCCTGCTGTTGGGCGGCCTCGGCTTCGCCGCGACCGTGATCGTCCTCGCCTACCTTCACCGCCGTCGCCATCGATAGGGTCCACTGGCAGGCTCCCGTCGATAGGCTACAGGGCCGGCAAGGCCCGAAACGCGCCAGGCTTATAAATCCCCTACACAAGGAACCCGCCCCGGCGGCGCCTTCAGATCGATTCAACATTCAAGAAAATAGACGAAAATTTATATTTGTTTTTTATTTAAATTTTACCGTCAGCATAATTTTATTTACTTTCTAATCTATTTTAAAAGTAAATTTTTTCTTCAAATCATATTAACAAATCACTGCTAGACACACGCCAAGATCCAATAGGCGTAGAGCAAAAACCAATGAAACTTTTCCTCCATAAGGTCTCCCGAATCGCAATCGCCGCCAGTTGTTTGGTTTGTCTCAGCGCGAGCCCAGCCCTCAGCGCGGGCAAAAAAGGGTTTACCGCGGTTTCCTCAGAGGATTGGAACCGGGCCGCGGTGCGAAAGGTGCTGCACACTTTCGCCTTTGGCGGCTTTGCGACGGACCAGCAAATCGCCAAATGGGCCCGGATGAAACCATACCAGGCGATAAGGCAGATGCTTACCTTTCGCTATATAAACCGGCGACTGTCCCCTCCCGACCCCTGGATCAAGGGGCGGGACAGCACCCTGGAGTCGCTGCAGAACTTCTGGAGCAGCAACAGGGCCAGCAATCCCGTGCGCGATGATCGTGCCCACGAATACGCGCCCCTCTCCGAAGACGGGACGGGCCTGCGCGGCTGGGTCATCCCCTATGCCTGGGTGCAAGCCGTCAACACCCGCGGGGTGAATCCCTTTCTCCATAAAATGGCCCTTTACCTCAGCAACTATCACATGGCCATTTCCATGGAAAACGCGACACCGGGCCTCATGCGCCAATACTACGACGACTTTATCGTCAATCTGCAAAACGGCGACACCTTCACCCGGATTCAGGCCAAGGCCGCCCAGTCGGCCGCCGTCGCCGCCGCCTATGGCCATCAATACAACGGAATTTGGAACGGTGAGTTTCACGGCAATGATGATTTTGCCAGGGAGTTTCACCAGCTGTTTTTCCGCATTCCAGGCGAAACCGAGAATCCGCACTATCACGAGAATGTCACCATCGAGAACACTGCCCGCCTGCTGACGGGCATGCGGGTCGACCGGGACCGGAACGCCTATGGCGCCCGTTCCGAATACGGCGCCTTGGTCGGCCCCATTCGTTTCACCGACCACAACGACCCGGCCGGAAACTTCTTACAGAACCGTTCCACCCACAACTCGCGGTGCCTGCAAATTCTGAATAGCGCCGTGCGGAAAAAAAATATCTGCGGCAAGACGGCAAAGGTGAAAATCGCCCGGCTGGCCAAGCATGCCGCAAAACATCCCGAGGCCATGGACAACATTCCGGTCTACATGATCGGGTTTTTCGCCGATGACAACCTAACGCCTGAGAAGATTTTAAAGATTCGCTACGAGTGGAAAAAGAACAAAAACAAGGGCGTTCTGCGGTTCTTGCGCAGATATGCCATTTCGCGGACCTTTCATTCGGCCGATACGTACAAGTTCCTCAACTCCTTTGACCGTAATCTCATTGCCAAGAACATGAATACCTTGAGCAATGAGGAGAGCTTCGCCCGCAATGTACGCGCCGACTGGCGACTGAACGACCAGCAGGCCACTATCTTTTCGCCCATTTCCAATGTTTTTGGCGGACAAACCGGACAGCAGGCCGCCAGCAATCCCAACCTCTTTCGCAAGGCCTATGCGGCCAACGTGAACAACCCTTGGTACTTCAACGGTCTCACGGTGGAATCAACCGCAGAAAATGGTCTGAAACGGGACTGGGCCAAGAACTGGGGCGCGATCATCCCCAATCCCAAAGGCAAGCGGTTCCGCTACGTGGACGATGTGGGCCGCTGGCTTTGGCAGCGCTTCACCACGGATCAGAGCAACTTCAATCTGGCGGCCCGGGCGCAGGTCTTCTCCATTCTCGCCACCGGACGGGATTTCGGCTATCGGGCTTGGGAAGAAGGTCTCATCAGCGACATGGACCAGGTGCTTACAAAAAACGATATTCGCCAGAACGCGGACCTGATGGCGCTGCACGAAGAACACCAGGACACCAAGATACAGATCGACCACAAAAACCGGTGGGAACGTCAAAAGTGGAACTACAGGATCGGAATAGCCGTGAACTTTATCACCGCCACACCCTTCATGTTTGCCATGGAAGGACAATGACATGAGCAAGGCACTGATCAGCCGCCGCCGGCTTCTCACCCAGGTCCTCGGCGGGTCGGCCGCGGGCATGATGGCCGCGAACTGGGGCACCGGGACCGCCTGGGGACACCACGACGCCACCAGTCTACAGAAGATTCTCGTCCATGTGATGCTGCTGGGGGGCGCGGATTTCCGCCATCTGTTCGCACCCGTTCCGGGCAGCGCCTACGCGAATGCCTATTGGCGCGCCCGCTCGTCTCTCTACCGCTCGCCAAGCTACGGCAGCTACGCTCAGGCCTTTGCCGATCAGTACAAAGAGCCCACCTTTGACGGCGGCGGGTTCGGCATTCACAAAAACGCCGGATGGCTGCGCCGCCAGTTCAACAACGGCAACGTGGCGATCATCTCCAATGTCTACGGCTCGCTCAACCGGGACCATGACCATTCCCAGCTAATCGCCATGGCGGGCGACTTGGAAGCTGATCGCCTGGACAAGGACCGGGACGGCTGGGGCGGCCGCCTGGTCGAGGCGGTCGGTGGCGGCGCGAACACGGTTTCCTTAGCCGGCGGTGTCCCCATATTTTGCAATGGCACGACAACCGGCGCGCGGCTCAACAACGTCGTCCATGCCAACAACACCCGGGACTTTGCCCTGCCCCGGGGCAGTGGCGACGACCTGTCGCAGAACCGGGTCCTGGGCCGCGCCCTGCGCTCCTACTACCTGGGCGAAGGCCCGGACGCCATTGCCGCCAACGATCCCAGCTGGCCCTTCGCCCGATTTTTCCGGCACGCCATGCAAATCGAGACCTTCGGGGCCAGTCTGGAAAAGCGCTTGGCCAACCACATTCCCGAACGGCCGGCGGACATTGCGTCCCTTTATCAAGGGGGATTGAACGATGGTTATTTCGGTGCACAGATCGCCAATCTGTATGATTGCATGTTCGCCGCCGATCTGCTCAATCTGCGTGTCGCTCACCTGGACATGGGCGGCTGGGACACCCACGACCGGCAACAGGAATACATCGAAGGCAAGTTCAGCGACATATTTGGGAACAATGCCGGCCTGCACAGCCTCTACCGCCAACTGGACGCCGACTTTGCGGGCGCGGCGAACAAACTGACCTTCGTTTTCAGTTCCGATTTCGGTCGCCAGCTGGCCGCCAATGGCGCCAACGGCACGGACCACGGCCGCGCCAACTTCTCCATCGTGGTGGGACGTCAGGTGAACGGGGGCGTCTACGGCGAAATGTTCCCCCAAGCCGAACTGAACAAGGACGGCACCGGCATCACCCGAATGGAACGGGGCTACTTCGATATCGAGGGCCTCACCTCCCTGGAACGGGTGTTCGGCGGCCTTTGCGACTGGGTCAAGGCGGGCACCGGCGATCAGGTGTTCCCCAACCGGTCAGCCTCCGACCTGGAATTCGGCGTTTCCATGGATTTCATCTAGACGGCGGCTGACGAAACTTTGGGACGCGGGTCACGGTTCCAAAGGCCGTGGCCGCCCGGGCGCGTCCAGGCTCTTCCGTTACCGGCCCCTTTACCGGCGCGCCCCGTCATGGCATGACGGGAGCCTTGGTTGGTCAATGAGAGAGCCGTTGAGTCGCCATGTCCGCGCCAAACACCCCCCGCCTGGGGGCCGTCGCCTGCGGCCATCCGCAAACCGCCGACGCCGCGGCTGACGTC
>JANQKX010000517.1 GCA_028280915.1 Kiloniellaceae bacterium | reverse complement strand
CCAACGCGGCCGAGGCCATGCCCGCCGGCGGTCGGCTGGTGGTGCGGGCCCATAACCTGCGCCTTAGTCCCGCCAATCGGGAGGGTGACCTGGGCCTGCCGTCGGGCGATTACCTGGCGGTCTCCCTGGCCGACACGGGACGGGGCATTGCCGAGGATCTCATGGATAAGGTCCTGCAGCCCTATTTCACCACCCATCGGCCCCACCAGGGCCGGGGGCTGGGCTTGTGCCTGGCCGACAGCGTCGCCCGGCAAAGCGGCGGCCGCTTGATGTTGTACAGCGTGGTGGGCAAGGGCACCACGGTGACGCTCTACCTGCCCAGCGCCCAAGCCGCCAAGCCAAACGCCGGCGCGAAATCCACGCGGCCGCCCTTAGACGCTCCGGTTGCCCGCAAACAGGTGCTGCTGGTGGGCGACAAGCGCGAGATGCTGGCCGTCATCGGCGAGGCGTTGGAAAGCTTGGAATACGCGGTCGTCACCGCCGCCACGGCCCAGGCCGCGTTGAACCTTCTCGCCTCGGGTGCGCCCATCGACCTGGTGTTGAGCGACAGCCATTTGCCCGGCGGCCAAACGGGGGCCGATTTGGCCCGCTCGGCCAAGGCGCTGAAAGAAAACCTGTGGGTGGTCATTTTGTCCGGTCAGTTGACCGATGACTTGTCACACACTGCCTTGTCGCACACCAGTTGTTCGGATAATGGTGAGCCCGAGCTGCCCCGCTTGTGCTGGCCGTTCGACAAAAAGACCCTGTCGTCCGCGCTTACCGGGATCCAGGAGACCGCCTGACCACATTGGTCCTTGAAGGCAACGGGAAGCTATTGGGCCTCTGGGGTGAAAGGGTTATATCAATACTACACCTTTTCCCTTTCCCCTGCAGTGGAGGACGCCAGATGGAAAAAAAGGACTTGGAAGTTTTCAACCAAATGCCGTTTTTGTTTTGGGTCAAGGATGCGGAAGGCCGTTACCTCTGGGGCAACAAGGTGATCAAGGAAGCGGCCCAGGAAGATGTCACTGGCAAGACCGACAGCCAATTGATCTGGGCCGAAGACGCCAAGGGCTTGCGGGACAACGACAAGGAAGTGCTGGACAGCGGCCAAGCGGTGTTCCACCACGAGACGATCGAAAAATCCGGCCGCGGCAAAATCACCCTCAGCGTCTGCAAGTTCCCCGCCGAGTTCGAGGGCAAAACCCAGGTGTTCGGCGTTTCCTTCGTGATTCCGGATGGGAAATAAACCGGTCGTTCCGTACAGGTGGTCTTCAACCTGACAGCCGTCAAGACAACCGTTCGATGGAGATGTCCCGTGCCCCTGCATCCAAGGGGCCGATACAGCGCAGGAGTTGGGTCAGGCCCCGCTTGGCGGCCCAGGCAATATCCCGGTTCACCCTCCCCTGGGCGTGGGCCGGCGATAGGGCGACAGGGCTCAAAACGATGACGAGGACCCGGTACAGGTGCCGACCTGTAATTTGGAACGATAGATAAACATATAGGAGCCGTTCCCGGCAATCGACGGAGGCGATCGCCTTAGTCGACTTCCGTCCGCGCCAGATCTCCAAGCGCTTGGATCAAGGGCGCCAATTCCCCTTCGAACCGCCGCCATCGCCCCATGGAGGACCGATAGAGCGGTTTGCGCACCTGGGTGGCGCTGGCCGTCTGCACGCTGCGCTTGCTGGCTTGGAAATTCAGGCAAGCCTCCGCCCAATCCAGGCCGCAATGGTCGAGCAATTGGCGCACCACCGTTTCCGGCGAGTCCACCAAGGCCTCATAGGGCAAATTGAAAATCCGGCCCGGCGGCAGCACCCCCTGCCAAAACGCCATCAGCGCCGCGTAGCGCCGGTAGTAGCGCCCCAATTCAGTCAGGTCATAGGAAAACCGCTGTCCGCTTTCGAACAGCGTGGTGAAACAGGACAGGCAAGAATCCAGGGGATGGCGTTGCAGGTGAATGATGGTGGCGTCGGGAAAGGCCTCGGCGATCAGACCCAGCCTTTCAAAATTCGACGGCATCTTGTCGGTCTGGTAACGCGCCGGCTCCGGCACGTCCGGGCGCGAGGTGACATAGGCCTCCGCCACCGCGGCGATGGACGCGTCGTCGCGGCGGATCAGGCCGTCGGGATA
>JANQKX010000512.1 GCA_028280915.1 Kiloniellaceae bacterium | reverse complement strand
TGAGAGGAAGCGGGCCTTGCCGGAGGATTCGGCGGTCATGCCCACGAAACGTTCCCAGGAGCGCTGGACCCGGCCTTCCGCGGCGGTGGCCTTGATGGTCTCCAGCCCGTCGATGGTCTCCACCAGGAGGGCATGCTTCTGGTTCGCTTCCCGCTGGGTGCTCTCGACCACCTTGCGCAGGGGGAACTGCAGGATCATGCCGGCCAGAATAACCAAGGGGATGGCGACCAGGGGGATCAGGGCGACCGGCCCGGACACCAGCCAGATCACGGTCACGAACAAAAAGACAAAGGGCAAATCCACCAGGGCCACCAGGGTGCCGGAGGTGAAAAACTCCCGCAGGGATTCGAATTCCCGCAGGTTGTTGGCCATGGCGCCGGTGGACGGCGGCCGGTTGTCCAGGCGGGTGGCCATGAGCTGTTCCAGCAGCCGGCTGGCGATGATCACGTCGGCGTTTTTGCCCGCCACGTCCACGAAGTAAGTGCGCAGGTTGCGCATGACGAACTCGAAGCCGAAGACCGTCAAGACCCCGATGGCCAGGACCCAGAGGGTCTCGATCGCGTTGTTGGGCACCACCCGGTCATAGACGTTCATGATGAAAAGGGGCGTGGCCAAGGCAAAGCAGTTGATCAGGATCGAGGCCACGACAACGTGACTGTAGATGGGCCAGAATTGGCTGAGGGTTCCCCAGAACCAGTTCTTGCTCGGCTTGAGGCGGATTTCCTGGGCGCGCTCGTCGAATTTGTATTCGGGCCGGGCAAAGAGGGCGTAGCCGGTGTATTGCTCCTGTAGCTCATCAAGGGGCAGGGCCTTTCGGGCGCCGCCGCCGTCGGGAATGATGACCTCCACCTCGCGCTTGGACTTGTGGGCCACCAGGATGCAGGCGTGCCCTTCTTTCAACAGCAAGATACACGGCAGGGTGACCGGCAAGATCTTGCCGATCTGGGGCCGGCTCATGATCTTGGCCCCGATGCCCGCCCGTTCGGCGGCGCGCACCGCCAGCTCCGGCGTGAAGCGATGGTTCTGATGGGGCAGGCCGGCCTTCAAGGCGGCGGTGGAAATGGGGCGTTGCAGCATGCCCGCCAAGGTAGAAAGGCAGGCAATCAAGGGATCCTCGAAGTCCACGGTGGCGGGCTCGACCTGCCAGTCGAAGGTTTCGGCGGCGGCGGTCAGGACCTCGTCCGGCCGGATCTGCTCACCGGCGGCCGCGGCTTGCGCGGGCTGGCCCGTCCCGTCCGAGGATTCGGCGGCGGGGCTTGCGGTGGCGGCGTCCGCATTGCCGGAACCTGCCTCTTGGGCAGGGGCTCCGTCGGCAGATTGCCCGCTGGGATGGACTTGGTCGGGGGTCTTATCCATGTTGATCTCGGGGGCAGCGGCGCTTCGGGGAGGGGTCATAATCGTTTGCTCTGGGCTCGCAAATTGGACGGGTTCCGGTCTTACAATGACCCGCCGCTAAGGCGGGCTCCTGTCGGTCGAACGTGGGCCGGGCATCACGTGCCTCCGTGCGGCCAGGGTCGACTTCGGATTAATTTTAGACGCATACCATTCGAGAATGGTTAATCAAGCACGGCGTTGTTTCAGGGCGCGCGGCCAAGACAACCCCTTCTCCCATAGGGCAGATTAAGGGCGCAGGACACCGCCGATCATCGCTGGCAAAAAATTAACCTTCAAGTTAACAAAATGATAACTTTTAATCCATTAATCCTTTTTCTGTGCCATTTTCCTCTAATTCGGGACATTCCTTAAAGGAAACCGGGGACAGCTCGACGATTTACTGAATGAGACATGGAGCAGGGTAAAATTACTTATTTTATCGGTCTTTACCATGATTTACCGGGACCGGCCGACATCTACAAAAAAGGTTCGCCATACTAAACTCTACATGGCAGTTTTTTAGCATAGTTAATTGATTTTAATAAAGATTAGTTTGAATTGAAACCTTTTGGGGCTTCCTTTGTTTCTATTTAGAGGGCAGGGGTACGCGTTGACAGAAAGAAAGGAAAAACGTAAAAAGCCTCGATTTTTCACTAGTACAACCTGACAGATTTAGAATAAACGAATTGGTGTGGCGGTTTGCTAGGTAGGGCGTTGAAAGTCTAAGAGGAGACCCGCTGGATGGCTCATCCCGGGAGAACGGTGATTAGAACATTGAAATTTTCCCTTCTGGCCGGCGCCTCGTTGGTGGCTGTCAGTTGGTCCGCTTCCGCGATGACGATCCAGGAGGCGGCTCAGTTGGCCGTGTCGACCAATCCGGACATCGGGGTCGTCAGCAGCAACCGGGAAGCGGTCGACCAGGAACTGCGCCAGGCGCGGGGTCTTTATCTGCCTCAGATCGACTTCGAGGCGGGGGCGGGCCCTGAATGGCTCAACGATTCCACCACCCGCCTGCAAGGGGACGATACGAAGCACCTGACCCGCAAAGAAGCGCGGATCACCCTGCAACAGCGTTTGTTCGACGGCTTCGAGGCCGGGTCCACGGTGGACCGGGAAAAGGCGCGGGTCGAATCGGCGGCCAATCGGGTGAAGGAAAACTCCGAGGTCTTGGCCCTTGATGCGGTGGGCGCCTACCTGGATGTGCTGCGCGGGCGGGAGCTGGTGCGCCTGGCCGAGGAAAACCTTAGGATACATTTGGATATTCTGTCGTCGCTGCAAAAACGTTTAAGCGGCGGCGGCGGCAGCCGCGCGGACGTGACCCAGACCGAAGCCCGGGTCGCCCGGGCCCGTGCCACGCTGACGACGAACTACAATACCCTGCGGGACGCGGAGGCCGACTTCGCCCGCGTCGTGGGCCAGTTCCCCGAAAACTTGGAGCCCATCCAGCCGGTGATCGATGCCTTGCCGGTGGATTTGGACGAAGCGGTTGAAATCGCCAGCCGCAACAACCTGACCACCAAGATCTTCGAAGCGGATGTGCGCTCCGCCGAGGCGGACGTGGAACTGTCCGAGGTGCCCCTTTACCCCAGTGTCTCCCTCGAGGCGGAATCCGAGTACATCGACGGTGCCACGGGGTTTGATACCTACCAGTTCAACAGCGCCGTGCTGCTGCGCCTGCGGTGGAACCTGTTTCGCGGCGGAATCGACCGGGCCGGCCGGCAAGAGGCCCTGGCCCGGGTGACGGAAAGCAAAAACCGCCGTTATCAGTCCCATCTGGACGCGGAACGGGAAATGCGCCAATCCTGGTTCGCCCTGGAGGCCAGCCGCCAGTCGGTGATCGATTTGGAGAGCGCCGTGCAGTTTTCCCGCGAGACCCGGGACGCCTACGTGAAGCAATTCGAGGTGGCGCAACGCACCCTGCTGGACGTTTTGGATGCGGAAAACGAGCTGTTCGTGTCGCAAAGCGAACTGGTCACGGCCAAGACCAACGAGAGCTTGGCCGCTCACCGTATTTTGGCGGTGGCGGGGGTCCTCATGCAGACCCTGGGCGTCACGGCGCCGAAGGAAGCCCAGGTTGAGCACCAGACCTGGTCCGAGGGGCTTTTAGACTAATTTTTTGGATTTTGGGTCTTTGGCCGGGTCACCCATCCCGTGGCCGATCTGGGATCGTTCTTAAGGCAGCAAGACGTCATCCGACTCGCTGACGATCTCGCTCAGATCGCCCATGCGGTGGCGCAGGGCCTTGCGCAGGCTGATTTTATCCTGGGCGGCGGCCGGCAAGTCGGTCAGGCGGATGGTGCCCTTGTCGATCAAGCAGGTAATCAGGTCTTCCAAGACCCGCACGAACTCGATGTCAGAGGACAGCAGGTCCGACTGAACCTGTAGGTTTTTATTGTTTTCTTCGATGAACTCCACAACTTCGGAATCGTCAAAACGCAATTCTTCCTGCGTGGCTTCGGAAGGCCGAAGGTGAAGGGCGATGATCTGTCCCTCGTCATTCCTGACAACGTACGGCATGGCTTTCCTCTCCATGGGACCAACGATTATGTTAACCGCTCTGGGTTAATGTAGCGTAACCGCGCCATGACGGCGGTTTGGCGGGCGGTTGGCGTCGGCTGCGGCCCGGGATAAGGGGATACCGGCGCGGCGCCAAAACGTGGTAGGATTCGGCATGACTTGGCGCGGGACGGCTTTCGTGGGTACGAGACTGCTGGCAAAACATGACGTTATTGAAAAGCACGGTTGATCGGCGCGGAGAGGATTTCCAGCGGAACGCCGGCCATCACCGCCAAGCGATTGATGACCTCAACCAGGTGGTCGCCAAGATCCGCGAAGGGGGCGGCAGCCGGGCCCGGCAAAAACACCTGGACCGGGGCAAGCTCCTGCCCCGGGAGCGGGTGCGGCGTCTGCTGGATGAGGGGTCGCCCTTCCTGGAGCTTTCCCAGTTGGCCGCCCAGGGTCTCTACGATGGCGAGGTCCCGGCGGCGGGACTGATAACCGGCATCGGCCAGGTGAGCGGCCGGGAATGCATGATCGTCGCCAACGACGCGACGGTCAAAGGCGGCACCTACTATCCCATAACGGTCAAAAAGCACCTGCGAGCCCAGGAAATCGCCCAGGAAAACCATCTTCCATGCCTTTATCTGGTGGATTCGGGCGGCGCCAACCTGCCCAACCAGGACCAGGTGTTTCCCGACCGGGATCACTTTGGGCGGATCTTCTACAACCAAGCGCAAATGTCCGCCCGAGGGATCGCGCAGATCGCCGTGGTCATGGGGTCCTGTACCGCGGGCGGCGCTTACGTGCCCGCCATGTCCGACGAGGCCGTGATCGTCAAGGAACAGGGGAGCATCTTCCTGGGCGGGCCGCCCTTGGTAAAAGCCGCCACTGGCGAGGTGGTGTCCGCCGAGGAACTGGGCGGCGCCGAGGTGCATACCCGCACCTCCGGCGTGGCGGACCATTTGGCCAATGATGATGAGGACGCCTTGGAGATCGCCCGGCGCATCGTGGCCAATCTCAACCGGCAGCCCAAGCAAACCCTTGATATGACGGTGCCCGAGCCGCCGCTCTACGACCCCGAGGAACTCTATGGCGTGGTGTCGGCAGATACCCGCAAGCCCTATGACGTGCGCGAGGTGATCGCCCGCCTGGTGGATGGCAGCCGCTTTGACGAGTTCAAGGCGCTTTATGGCACCACCTTGGTGACCGGCTTTGCCCGCCTCTTCGGTTATCCGGTGGGCATCGTGGCCAACAACGGGATTTTGTTTTCCGAATCGGCGCAAAAGGGCGCACATTTCATCGAACTTTGTGCCCAACGGGGAATCCCGCTGATCTTTTTGCAGAACATCACCGGCTTCATGGTCGGCCGCAAGTATGAGGCCGGCGGCATCGCCAAGGACGGCGCCAAGATGGTCATGGCCGTGGCCAACGCGGCGGTGCCCAAGTTCACGGTGATCATCGGCGGTTCTTTCGGGGCCGGCAACTACGGCATGTGCGGCCGGGCCTTTTCGCCCCGGTTTTTGTGGATGTGGCCCAATGCACGGATCTCGGTCATGGGCGGGGACCAGGCGGCTGCCGTGCTGGAGACGCTGCGCCGGGACCGGGCCGCCGCGCAAGGGGAAAGCTGGACCGAGGCGGATCAGCAGGCTTTCAAAGCGCCCATCCTGGAACAATATGAAACCCAGGGACATCCCTATTACGCCTCCGCCCGCTTGTGGGACGACGGGGTGATCGACCCGGCCGATACCCGTATGGTGTTGGGCTTGGGCCTCTCGGCGGCGCTGAATGCGCCCATGGATCGAACTCAGTTTGGTGTTTTTAGGATGTAAATGATGCTTCAACCCTTGTTTTTAGAAGAAATTGGCGATGGCGGCGTGGCCCGCATTACTCTGACACGGCCGGCGGTTCACAATGCCATCAATGACAATTTGATTGCTGAATTGACCACGGCCCTGAAGGGGCTGGATTCCGACGAGCGGGTGAGGGCTGTCGTGCTCGCCGCCAAGGGCAAGAGCTTTTGCGCCGGCGCGGATCTAAACTGGATGCGACGTATCGCCAATCAGTCCGAGGAGAACAATTTGGCCGATGCCCGGAAGCTGGCCGAGTTGATGGAAACCCTCAATCAGCTGTCCAAGCCCAGTATCGCCCTGGTGCAAGGACCGGCCTTCGGCGGCGGCGTGGGCCTGGTATCCTGCTGCGATATCGCCGTCGCGGCGGAAACGGCTCAGTTCTGCCTCTCCGAGGTCAAGCTGGGGCTCATTCCCGGGGTGATCAGCCCCTACGTGGTGGCGGCCATGGGCGAGCGGGCGGCGCGGCGCTACTGTATCACGGCCGAAGCCTTTTCCGCCTGGGAAGCCCATCGGCTGGGTTTGGTGCACGAGGTGGTGCCGGCCAACCTGCTGGAATCCAGCTGCCGCCGGATTTTGGACGCGATCCTTCTGGGCGGCCCCCAGGCCCAGGCTGATGCCAAGTCCCTGATTTTCGCCGTCACCGGGCGCCCCATGGGCGAGGAACTGCGCAACGAGACCGTGGCGCGCATTGCCCGCCGGCGCCAGTCGGCCGAGGGCAAGGAAGGCATGGAAGCCTTCTTGGAAAAGCGCAAACCCGCCTGGGTCACCGACTGACGGGAGGCGCGAAAAGGCACGCCCGGGATTTTGGGCCCCTGCGGGTCGGCGAGGAGGTTGAGCGGTGTTTGACTCGGTGCTCATAGCCAATCGTGGCGAGATCGCCTGCCGCATCATCAAAACGGCGCGGCGCCTGGGCCTGCGCAGCATCGCGGTTTATTCCGACGTGGATGCCCGGGCGCAGCACGTGATCCAGGCCGACGCGGCCTATCGCCTCGGCCCCGCCGCGGCGCGGGAAAGCTACTTGGCTATCCATAAGATCATCGCCGCGGCCAAGGCCGCCGGGGCGGGTGCGATCCATCCGGGCTATGGGTTTTTGTCCGAGAATCCCGACTTCGCCGCCGCCTGTGACCGGGCGGGCATCGTCTTCGTGGGACCCTCGGCGGCGGCCATGGCGGAAATGGGTCTGAAAAGCCGGGCCAAGGCGGTGATGGCGGAGGCGGGCGTGCCCTTGCTGCCAGGCTATCACGGCGCCGACCAAGACCGGGACCGCTTTCGCGCCGCGGCCGCAGAGACCGGCTATCCCCTCTTGATCAAGGCTTCCGCCGGCGGCGGCGGCAAGGGCATGCGCCGGGTGGACTCTGTGGAAGGTCTGGACGGCGCCCTGGAGAGCGCGGCGCGGGAGGCGCAGTCGGCCTTTGGCGATCCGCGTTTGCT
Organism: Kiloniellaceae bacterium; assembly: GCA_028280915.1. Lineage (GTDB taxonomy): Bacteria > Pseudomonadota > Alphaproteobacteria > Kiloniellales > Kiloniellaceae > JANQKX01. The sequence continues at coordinate 925 of JANQKX010000512.1, read as the reverse complement.
GCTGGAACGCTGCCTGACCCGGCCGCGCCATATCGAGATCCAGGTGTTTCGCGACAGTCATGGGAACGGTGTCTATCTCTTCGAGCGGGACTGTTCGGTGCAGCGCCGGCATCAGAAAGTCATCGAGGAGGCGCCGGCACCAGGGCTGACGCCCGCCCAGCGGCGGTCCATGGGCGAAGCCGCCTTGCGGGCCGCCGAGGCCATCGACTATGTGGGCGCGGGCACGGTGGAATTCATCGCCCAGGACGGGGCGTTTTATTTCATGGAAATGAATACCCGGTTGCAGGTTGAACATCCCGTCACCGAAAAGATCACCGGCTTGGACCTTGTGGAATGGCAGTTCTTGGTCGCCGCAGGAGGGCGATTGCCCCTGGACCAGGACGACTTGGAGATCAAGGGGTACGCCTTTGAGGCCCGCCTCTATGCGGAGGATCCGGCGCGGGACTTCCTGCCCGCCAGCGGCGACCTGATTCATTTCGCCGTGCCGGCGGAAAGCCCCCACCTGCGCATCGACGGCGGCTATGTGGCGGGTGATCATGTGTCAATTCATTATGACCCCTTAATTGCCAAGGTGATCACCTGGGACCGGGACCGGGAGGCCGCCTTGCGCCAGCTGCGGCGGGCGTTGGATGCCGTCGAGCTCCATGGCCCCCATAGCAATCTGGCCTTCCTGCGCCGCCTGGCCGCTCACCCGGCTTTCGCGCAAGGGGAGGTGACCACGGCCTTTATCCCGACCCATGGGGCCGATCTGATGCCGGATGAGGGGGACTTGCCCCTTGAGGTCCTGGCCCTGGCCTGCCTGGCCCGCTTGGCGCGGCTCGACCGGCTGGCCCGCGCCGCCGCCCGGGACGGCGCCGATCCCCATTCTCCCTGGTGTCACCGAAATGGCTGGCGCTTGAACGGCGAGGACAGCGTGCCCATGCCT
>JANQKX010000502.1 GCA_028280915.1 Kiloniellaceae bacterium | reverse complement strand
CGCTTCCACGGTGATGGCAGCGGTGGCCGTGGCCGTGGCCGTGCCACCATTGCCGTCACTAACAGTAAAATCCAGATCCAGGCTGCCGTTCCAGTTTTCGTCGGGTGTGTAAGTCCAGGTGCCGTCGCCGTTGTCGGTGAGGGTGCCGCTGGAGGGGTCGGAGATTCCGGTGATCGAGAGATCGTCACCGTCGATATCGGTGGCGCCGTCCAGGAGCTGGGCCTCGGTAATGGTCAGGCTACCGTCTTCGTCCAGGCTGAAAGCCTGATCCGACGCAGTCGGGCCATCGTTGACCGCTACCACTTCCAGGGTCACGTCTTGAATGACGGTTCCGCCCTGACCGTCCGAAACGGTTACCTGGAATGACAGGTTCCCGTTCCAATCTTCATGCGGCGTATAGGTCCAAGTGCCGTCGCCATTGTCGGTCAGACGACCTTCGCTGATCGTCGAAACGGCGGTGACGGATAGGCTATCGCCATCGGCATCGTTAACAAGGGACAGCAGATCTTGTTCGGAAAGGGTCAGAGAGCCATCTTCCGAAAGAGTGAATTCCAGCCCGCCGGATGTTGTGGGAGCGTTGTTGACCGCCGTTTCCTCGGTTTCCACATCGCCGTCACTCTCCACCTCACCGTCGGTTTCCTCGGCTGTCGCGGATTCCGTATCGGTTTCTTCGGGCAGGGGAGGCTCCGGCGCGGTTTCGTCTTGCGTCTGGCCGGCGGTGAAATCGGCGGCCAGGGCACCTGAGGAGGGATCGGTAACGGGGTCGGGATTGCTCTCGGTAATCAAGTCCCGATGCACTTCCAGGGAGCCGAAACGGAAATGCCCGACCTGCTCCACGTCGGTCGATAGGCCGCTGGGCAGATGCTGAATGGTAAAGAGGCCGTGTTCCCCTTCGGTGATGAAAAAGTCCTCGCGCGGGCCGTCCAGGACCACGTAGCGATTGTCGATCCCTTCGTGTTCATCGACAACCACCTTGACCAAAGAGGCTTCAACCGCTGAGAAAATCGCTTGACCCTCTGGGGTGCCGCTGCCGTAGTGGAGATTGGCGTGGGTCCCGTCCGTATTGGATTTGATTTTGCTTTGCGGATCGCTCTGATGAATCTCCCTTAGCGGCTGATCCTGGTTCTGGCGTCCAACCTGCAAGGCTTCGAGATGCTCCTGAAGACTAGAGTCTTGATCCTTCATAGCTCAATCCAATTCAATTGCGCGGGACCGGTCCCGGATCCATAAAGGCGGCAGGCCCCATCTCCCAATCCGGGTTCGGAAGAAGAGGCGGGGGCCGCGCGTACAACAAGCACGATATTATTATGCATCAGAAAACCTTAAATTAGCCTTTCTGGATAAATTGGATTTAAGGCAAATTCAGACGGTGTTCCCTGAGAGTGCGCGGCCAGGACTTGCTGGAGGCAAACCACTTGGATATAGCTGGGCGAGTTGGCCATCACTGGGCCATCACTTGGCCATCCACTGAGCCAAAGCGGTGAATGACGAAGAATGGGGAATCATGGCGGAAGCAAGCGTCTTAAGCGTCTTATATGAGCAAAGTGACGGCATCGCCCGCTTAAGGCTCAATCGGCCCCAGGTGCTGAACGCCCTGGACCATGGCATGGTTCAGGACATTAACCGGGCGGTCAGCAAGGCCGCCGAAGACACCAAGGTCCGCTGCGTCGTGATCGACGGGGCAGGGGATCACTTCATGGCGGGCGGGGACCTAAAGGCGTTTTCCCGCCAATTGCAGAACCCGCCGGAGGACCGCCGGCGATACTTCAAGGCCATGATCGACGAGCTTCATCCGGCCATTCAAGCCATCAACGATATGCCCAAGCCGGTGATTGCCTCCGTACGGGGCGCCGCGGCCGGTTTCGGCTTCAGCCTGGTGTTGGCGACGGATTTGGCTCTGGCTGCCGAGGATGCCTATTTTACAATGGCCTATTGTTTGATCGGCACGACCCCAGATGGGGGCGGCACTTATCATCTTCCCCGCCTGCTGGGCCTCAAGCAATCCATGGAGATCGCCTTGCTGGGCGGCCGTCTCAGCGCTCAAGAGGCCAAGGAGTTGGGCCTCATCAACCGGGTGGTTCCCACTGGAGAGCTGGAGGCGGAAACAAACCGCCTGGCTGCCCGCTTGGCCGAGGGGCCGGCCGTGACCCTGGGCCGCACCAAGGCCCTGCTGCGCCAATCCATCAACCGGACCCTGCCCGACCAGCTGGCCATGGAGGCCGAGTTGTTTTCCCGCTGCGCCGCGGGCGCGGAGTTTGCCGAAGGCATCACGGCCTTTTTGGACAAACGAAAAGCGGATTTCGTCGGTAAAGGAGAGGATTAGCCACCATGCCCGATCATAGTCTCGCGGGAAAAACCCTCTTCATCACCGGGGGCAGCCGGGGGATCGGCCTGGCCATCGGGCTGAAGGCGGCGGCGGAGGGCGCCAACGTGGTGATCGCGGCCAAGACCGTCGAGCCTCATCCCAAGCTGCCCGGCACCATCCATACGGCGGCGGCCGAGATCGAGGCGGCCGGCGGCCAAGCCCTGGCGCTGCAGGTGGATATCCGCAACGAAGGGGAGGTGCGCGCGGCCTTTGAGAAAGCCGCGGCCCGTTTTGGCGGGGTGGACATTCTCATCAATAACGCCAGCGCCATCAGCCTGACCGGCAGCCTGGACACGCCCATGAAGCGCTATGATTTGATGCAGTCGGTCAATGCCAGAGGGACCTTTTTGTGCTCCCAAGCCGCCATTCCCTACCTCAAGAAGGCACAAAACCCTCATATTCTGGTGCTGGCTCCGCCGCTGAACCTGTCGCCCCGCTGGCTCGGGCC
>JANQKX010000459.1 GCA_028280915.1 Kiloniellaceae bacterium | reverse complement strand
ACCGTCTATCTGGACCGGCGCGGTTCAGGTCCCGAAGGCAGAATCGAGGCCATTCGCCTGCACGCCGGCGACGCCCTGCAAATGGACGGCCGCCTGCCCCACTTTTTGACCGCCGCACCGCCGGAGGGTGACACCGACGATTCATCGCGAATCGCCAGGGTGTTGTGGATCTGCGTGCCGTTCAAAGCTTAGTGTGGTGGAGAGACAAGTGTGTCCGAATGACGTGAATTCCGACCAATGGAGGGCATCAATGGCCGTGCGGTGGTCGGTTGTTCGGTTCAGCGGGCGCGAATACGGCTTATGATTCCTATGGGGCGGCCGATCGGCTATTATTGGTCAGAATTTGGAAGGCATCTGGGGAGCATCGGTTAAGCCATGACCATCCTTGTCTTCGGCGGTACCGGAACCGTCGGCCGCTCGCTGGTAGAAATCCTGCTGGCCGCGGGGGCGAAGGTCCGGGTCGTCACCCGATCGGAAAGTCACGCGGCGGACTTGGCCAACGGGGCCGAGGCTGTCATAGGAGACATGGATGATCCCGCCGGCCTGCGGCCCGCTTTTAGGGATGTCGAGAGTGCTTTCCTGCTTGTTGCCAACAGTCCACAAGAAACCCAACAGGGCATTGCCACATTGGCGATCGCGCAAGAATTTGCGCTGAAACACCTTGTTTACCTGTCGAGCAATCTGTCGGTACGCGCCCCATTTGTCCCCCACGCTGGCTCAAAGGTCGCCATCGAAGCCGCCCTCCGTGCCGGCGGCATACCTCACACCATCCTGCGGCCAACCCTTTTTGCTCAAAACGACCTGCTTCTTAAAGAGGCACTCCTGGCGGGAGCCTATCCGACGCCTCTTGGAGTTCATCCGGTCGCTCGTATCGATGCCCGGGATGTGGCTTTAGCCGCGGCCACCGCGCTGATGGAGATGCGCGCGAAGAACGAGGCCTTCCTGCTATCGAGCCCGGATGCACCGAATGGCGAGGAAACGGCCGCGCTCTGGTCGGCTGCGCTTGATCGCCCCGTCGTTTATCCGCAACTCACGCCGGAGGCTTTTGCCGAAGGGGCTAAATCAATGCTCCCGCCATGGCTCAACTTCGATCTCTTGATCATGCATCGCAATTTCCGGACCAGCGGGCATCCCGTGACCCCAAAAGACCTTGACGCTCAAACCGCAGTCCTGCCCAAGGGCCCCCGCGGCTACCGGACCTTTGTCGAAGAGGTCGCCGCCAATTGGCGAAACCAAGCCAAACAGGACCCGTGACCTTTCGGCGCGAACGGATTGATCCTCATCATGGTCGGCTTTGCCATGCAGATCCTGGCGGACGTCATGGATCGCCCGTGTGGTGGAGAGGAAAATCGCCTTTCAATTTGCAATAAAACTTTTTCGAAAAATAACCAGATGCGGGTATGGTGCTTTCAGTGGTGTCATGCCGTGGCGCCGAAGCTGATCAAACAACCGAGGTCAATTCCCATGCTGCAACGGTTTTCCGCCGCCCTCCTCCTCATGTGTCTCCTTGTCGCCCTTTCCGTCGCGCCCAAGCCATTGTCCGCCCAAGACGACCAAAAAGATGCCTTGATCCGAGAGTTGCTCGAGGTGACCGGTGCCTTTGCCATCGCGGATCAGATGATCGACGCGACCAGCCAAAACATGGCCACTCAGGTTAAGACCCTCCGGCCCGATATCCCCAGCGAAGCGATCGATATGATCTTTGAGGAAGTGCGGCGGACTTTCGCCGCCTCACGGGACGAATTCGCAACCGCCATGGTGGCGATTTACGGCCGCCACTTCACCAGCGACGAAATCAGCGACTTGCTCGCATTTTATCAGACGCCCACCGGCCGCAAGCTGGTGCAGGCCCAACCTCAGATCGTCCAGGATTCTCTGGCGATCGGGCAACAATGGGGATTGGCCGTCGGCCAAGAAGCAGTCCAAAACGTCCGGCGCCGCTTGCAGAAAGAAGGTTACGACCTGTAGGCCGCATGATAGCCAAAACGCGACAATGAATTTCTCGTCATTAATTACGGAAAAGAAACTTTGGTTCCAAACAAACAGTCATAAATGACACCCAAGGCCTCGCCATGGCGCGTGGGCCGGCCCTTAACTGTGGAGGAAGCGAAGATGCGGTCTTTCACCCGTCTGTTCACCGTCATTGTCTGGGCGTGCGCCGCGCCCTTTGCCGCGTCCCAGGCCACCACCACCGCCGTCGCGCAAGAGCCGCCCGGCTTCATGCACGTGGTGGTCGCCGACGATGGGGAGATCCGCCAGAGCGGACAGGCCTATGAATTGGTGATTGAAGAGGACGAGATCTATCACGTGCTGGAATTCGGCCAGGCCCCTTTCGGGCTGGCAAACTTCGTTTCCGCCGATCAACTGCGGCGCAGCTGGCAGCAGAGTTCCGAGCAATTCAACACCGGATCCGACCTGTACGGCACGATCCTGTCCAAGCAGGGCAGCATCGAAAACATCCAGATCACCGGCATCGCCAAGACCCGGCGGGATCTGGTTCTGACCTTCACCACGGCGGACAACGCCCCCTTGGACCGGCGCTTTCTGTCCGACGACATCGACGACGTCACCGTGGTTTATCAGTGCTGCACCGGCGCCAGCCCCTTGTGGCAGTGGGCACCTTAAGCGCGCTCGGCCCCGAACTTGTCCCGATATTCCACCGGGCTGATGCCCGTGTGGCGCAGAAAGGCCCGGCGCAGGCGCTGCTCGTCGGTGAGACCGCTGCGAACGGCCACCTGGGCCAGGGAGCCCTCGCCGTGCTGCAAGAGGCGCTTGGCTTGCTCCACCCGCAGACGCTCCATGGACCGGGCCGGGGTCAGGCCGGTGCAGGCCTTATAGTGGCGGGCGAAGCTGCGCGGGCTCATGCCGGTACGGGCGGCCAGGGCCTCCACGCTGAGGTCCGCGTCGGGATGGGCCGCCACCCAGGCATGCAGGTCCGTGAAGGTGTCCCCGTTGCTGTCCATCTGGGCGCAGAGCACGGTGCTGAACTGGGATTGGCCGCCGGGCCGCTTTAAAAAAACCACCAGGGCCTGGGCCACCGCCATGGCGATCTGATGACCCAGGTCTTCCTCGATCATGGCCAAGGCCATGTCGATCCCGGCCGTCACCCCCGCCGAGGACCACATCTTGCCGTCCCGCACGAAGAGGGGATCGCAGGCCACCTGGGCCTGGGGGCAGACCTGCTGCAAGGCATCCACATAGCGCCAGTGGGTGGTGACCCGGCGCCCCTGCAAGAGACCGGCTCGGCCGGTCACGAAGGCGCCCATGCAGGTGGAGGCGATGCGGCGGCCTTGCTGATAGGCACCGCGCACCCAGTCGACCACCGCCGCCTCGCCGACGATCTCGAACACCCCGTCGCCGCCGGCCACGACCAGGGTATCGATGGGCCGGGCCGCCGCCTCGGCCAAGCTGACGGTGCCCAGGGTGATGCCCGTATCGGTCACGATGGGGCCGCCGCTCGGCGAGGCCATGACCACCTCGTAGGCGGGTCCTTGGCCCTGCCGCCGCAATGCGTCGTTGGCGCTGCTGAAGGCCTGGACCGGCCCGACCGCGTCCAAGAGGGTAACCCCGGGATACACCAATCCCACAATTCGTTTCTCCGGTCTTTTTTCAAGTGCGGACAGGGGTCGGTCCTTTCAGTGATATGACCTGCGCCATGATTTGGCAGAAATTGAAATCAATCTGTCATTTATGCCAAATCCCGCGACCTGTAAAGGTACTGTCGATCTTTGAGACCGGACCACCGAGGCAGAGGCGCCATGACCCGCGCAAAAAACGAAATGAAACCACCCGTGCCACAAGGCCGCGACGGGTCGCCACGGCCGTCGTTTTGGCCCCACGATCTGCGGCCTTGGCTGGTGGTGGCGCTGTCGTTTTTGGCTTTGGCCATGGCCTATTCCGTGCGGGCCTCCTTCGGCTTGGTAATGCCCGAGTTGGAGGCGGAGTTGGGCTGGACCCGGGGCTTCAACTCCAACATGGCGGCCACGGCTCTCTTGATGACGGCCCTTCTCGCCCCCCTGGGCGGCCGCTTGGTGGACAGGCACGGTGCCCGCTCGGTGATCATTGTGGGCTTGGCCACCCTGGCCGTGGGCTGTTTCTGGATCGCCGCCACCTCCCATCCTTGGGCGTTTTTCCTCGCCTTCGGCGGGGTCGCCGCTCTGGGCTTCGGATTGGTGGCCACCCACGTTGTGGCCGTAGCGGTGGAGCAGGACTTCGACCGAAACCAGGGGCTGGCCACGGGCATCGCCACCTCGGGCGCCACCGCCGGCCAGTTCGTCATCGTACCCCTGGTGGCCCTGGCCATGACCGCATTCAGCTGGCGCTGGGCCTTCGTGGCACTGGGCATCGGTTCACTGGTCCTGCTGCTGGGCATTATCGCCCACTATCCCCGCGGGCTGCGCTGCAAGACCACGGCCGGCGCCGGGGAAAGCCGATCGAGCTTGTCCCAGGACCTGGCGCGCATCCTCAAACTGCCCGCCTTTCAGATCCTGTTTTGGAGCTATTTCATTTGCGGCTACACCACCTCCGGCGTGATCGAGACCCATTTTCTGCCCTACGCCAATTACTGCGGCTTCGGCGCGGTGACGGCGGCCAGCGCCTATGGGGTACTATCGGCGGTGAACCTGGTGGGCATGATCTTCGCCGGCTGGCTGACCGACCGCATGAACCGGCCCCTGCTGCTGGGCGGGATTTATGTGCTGCGCGGCCTGACCTTTATCCTGCTGGCCTCCGTGGGCGTCAGCTACGAGCTGCTGTTCATCTTCGCCATACTGTTTGGCATGCTGGACTATTCCACCGTGCCGGTGACCGCCAGTTTGATCGCCAGCCACATCGGCCTCAGGGTCATGGGCCTGGCCTTCGGCCTGATCAGCGCCGGGCATCAGTTCGGCGGGGCGCTGGGCGCCTATTTGGGCGGCTACCTCTTCGACCTCTACGCCCGCTACGATTGGGTCTGGTGGTCGTCGCTTTGGCTGGCGGTCTTGGCCGGGCTCCTGTGCTTCACCCTGCGCGACCGCCCCGCCGTTCCCGCCCCCGCCGAGTAACACTCGCCGTCCCGCAGACCTTGCGCCCGTATCCTTTAAGACCGGCGCGGCGGAGCCGTGGAGCCCCGCGGAACCAGGCTGAAGGGGATTTCCACGTCTTTTGGCCCCGGCTCGCCGCGCAGCTGGCGCAGCAAATGCTGGGCCGCGGCGGTGCCCATGTCGAAGGTGGAAATGCGCACGGTGGTCAGGGACGGCTCGATTTGCCCGGCCAACTCCAGGTTATCGTTGCCCACGATGGAGATGTCATCGGGCACGGACAGCCCCATGGCCTGGGCTTCCAGGATGCAGCCGAAGGCCAGGACGTCATTGCCGCAGATAAGGGCGGTAATCGCCGGGTCCCGGGTCACCAGTTCGCGAAAACCGACCCGGCCCTCGGCGATGGAAAAGCGCCGCTCCACGATGCGCGCCTCGGGCAAGGCGACATCATGGGCCGCCAGAACGGCCCGGGCGCCGTCCATGCGCTGCATCATCCGATCATTGGTGGCCCGATGGCTGATCACGGCCCCGATCTCCCGGTGCCCCAGATCCAGAAGATAGCCCGCCACCTGACGGCCGATATCCACATTGTCATAGCCCACGGAGGGATGGGCGCTCTCCGGGTTGAACACACTGACGTGGTTATAGGGAATGTTGCGCGAGGCCAGCAGGTCGTAGAGCTTGGGGTCGTGCCGCTCCCCCGCCACGGATAAAGCCGCCATGCCGTGACCGACCAAGGCCCGGGCCTGGTCCAGCTCCTTGTCCGGCTCAAAGCCGGTGGTGGAGAGAATCAGGCTGTAGCCGGCCCGGCTGACTTCGTCCTGCATGGCGGTGATGAACTGGGCGAAGATGGAATAGTCGAGCGTGGGCACGATGGCGCCGATGGCCTCATGGCGCTGCAGGGACAAAAACCGCGCGGCCGCGTTGGGCACGTAGTTCAAGTCCTCGACCGCCGCGTGGACCCGGCGCCGGGTGGCGTCGCTGACCGTTTCGGGCTTGTTCAAGGTCCGCGACACCGAGGCCACCGAGATACCGGCCGCCTTGGCCACCTGGCGAATGCCCACGTGACTCCCGCCTTTACCCCGGTCCCGCTTCGGCGGCGGATCTTCCGTGTCCCGGTCCTCTTTTTCCGTCATGGCGCCTTTCGTCCCCCTTGGCCCGACAATAAGCGGATCACCGCCGCCATCGACAAGCCATTTTAATCCTGGAAACCGCGATTCTTTCCGGCAGGCTTTATCTGACGGGCTTGAAACAGCCCTTGTCAAGCATTATGTAACCGGTTACATTCATACCGGTAAAAAATTCCCATTCACACCGCGGGAGGCGAAGATGACACAGTTTAAGGATCTGGAACGTGCCTTTAATCGGGGCGAGATCGGCCGCCGACAATTCCTGTTTCACGCCACGGCCCTAGCCGGGACCACCGCCTTGTCCCCGGCCCTGCTCAGCGGCACGGCCCAAGCGTCCGAGCCGAAAAAGGGCGGGACCTTGCGGGTCGGCTGTTCGGGCGCCAATACCTCCGACAGCCTGGACGGGGCCACCCAATCGGATATCTACATGCAGTTCCTGGGGCATGGCATGGTGTTCGACTGCCTGACCGAGGTGACGGCCGACAGCACCCTGGTGGGGGAACTGGCCGAAAGCTGGGAAGCCAGCCCGGACGCGGTCTCCTGGACCTTCAAGCTGCGCAAGGGCGTGGAGTTCCACAACGGCAAGTCCTTCGGCGCCGACGACGTGATCGAATCCCTCAACCATCACATCGCGCCCGACACCAAATCGGCGGCCAAGCCGATCATCGCCGCCATCGAGGATATGAAAAAGCACGATGACCATACCCTCACCCTGACCCTGAAAACCGGCAACGCGGATTTCCCCTATCTGCTCAGCGACTATCACATCCTGATGTACCCGGCGGGCATGTTCGACGAGGCGGTGGCCAAGGGCATCGGCACCGGCGGCTATAAGCTGGAGAGCTTCGAGCCCGGCGTGCGGTCCTACAGCACCCGTAATGAAAACTACTACAAGGCCGACAGCTGCTGGTTCGACGCCGTGGACCTGATCGCCATCAACGATCCCAACGCCCGGCAAACGGCCCTGGTGACCGATGAGGTGGACGTGATCAACCGGGTGGACTTGAAGACCATCAAGCTGCTGCAGCGCAACGACGCCATCCAGATCTTCGAGGTGACCGGCAACCAGCACTATTCCTATCCCATGATCACCACCCAGGCGCCCTTCGATAACAACGACGTGCGCCTGGCCCTGAAGTACGCCTTCGATCGCGGCGAGATGGTGCAGAAAATCCTCCAAGGCCACGGCGCGCCCGGCAACGACCACCCCATCGGCCCGGCCAATCAGTATTGGCATCAAGACCTGGAGCAGCGGGAATACGATCCGGACAAGGCCAAGTTCCACCTGAAGCAGGCCGGCCTGGAGAACTTGAAAATCGACGTCTCGGCGGCCGATGCGGCCTTCCCCGGCGCTGTGGACGCCACCGTGCTCTATCGGGAAACCGCCGCCAGGGCCGGCATCGAGATCAACGTGGTGCGGGAGCCCGACGACGGCTATTGGTCCAATGTGTGGATGCAAAAACCCTACTGCGCCTGCTTCTGGTCCGGCCGGGCCACCGAGGACTGGATGTTTTCCACCGCCTATGAAAAGGGCGTGCCGTGGAACGACTCCTACTGGGACAACGAGCGCTTCAACAAGCTGCTGATCGAAGCCCGCGCCGAGTTGGACAGCGATAAGCGCCGCGCGCTTTATTACGAAATGCAGGTCATCGTGCGCGACGAGGGCGGCGTGGCCGTCCCCATGTTCGCCAACTGGGTGGACGCCAGCAACAAGAAGGTCACCCACGGGCCGGACATCGGCAATCTGTGGCAGCTGGACGGCGCCCGCCTGGCCGAGCGCTGGTGGTTCGCCTAAATCAGACAGCCGTTTATCGGAAAGCCGTTTATCGGTGCTC
>JANQKX010000423.1 GCA_028280915.1 Kiloniellaceae bacterium | reverse complement strand
AGCCCGATCACCGGCCCCGAAGGCAACAAGGAATTCCTGATCGCCGGCCGGCGAAGCTGATGTGCAGGCGCTTTAATTTTGAGCCGGCGCCGCTGGTTGAATCTCCAACCGGGGCTTTTGGTGTCCGGCGCTCACCGCTTCCAGCTGGGTGAGCCAGGGGGCCCAGGATCGCACCAGCGCGGCCAGCCGGGCCAGGCCCGGACTATAGAGTTCTCCCGCCAGGATATCCTCGATCAGGGTCTGGAAGGGATCGCTGGGTTCGGGCAGGCGATGGAGGGTGATGGGGGCGTCCGCCGCCAGGCCCAGGGAGCTGCGCACCAGCTCAAAAGCTTTGTTGTAGCCGCCAAGTTCGTCCACCAGGCCCTTTTCCTTGGCATCCGCTCCGGTCCAAACCTGGCCCTTGGCCACTTCGCGCACCTCGCTTTGCGAAAAGCCCCGGCCTTCGGCCACCTTTTGCAAAAAGTCCGCATAGGTGCGGTCCAGGGCCGCGTCCAGGTGTTGCCAGCCCTGTTCGGAAAAGGGCTCGGCGCTGCTCCACAGGTCGGCGTTCTGCCCGGCCTTGATGGTATCCCAGTTCACGCCCACCTTGTCCCACAGGCCGCTCAGCACGAACTTGCCCGCGGCCACGCCGATGGAGCCGGTGATGGTGCCGGGCTGGGCCACGATCTTGCTGGCCGGGGCGGCGACGAAATACCCGCCAGAGGCGGCCAGGTTGCCCATGCTCAAGATCAACGGCTTTCGGGCGTCCCGCGCCCGTTTCACTTCCCGCCAAATGGTGTCCGAGGCCACGTAGGAACCGCCGGGGCTGTCCACGCGGAAGATGATCGCCTCGATATCCGGATCCTCGATGGCGTCGGACAGGGCTTTGGCCACGGTGTCGGAGCCCATGACCACGCTGCCGAAGACCGGATCGTTTTCGCTCTGCCCCATGGAGACCGGCCCCAGGCCGTAGATGAGGGCGACACCCGTGCCATCGTCGTTTTCGGGTCCCTTGGCTTGCCGGTATTCCTGAAAGCTCAGGTAATCGGCCGACGGTCCGGCCCGGTCCAGCGCCGCCACGCTCACCTGGTCCCAATAGCCCAGTTCGTCGATCAGGCCCAAGGCCGGGCCTTCCGCCGCCCCATAGGGGGCCTTGTTGATCAGGTCCCGCACCGCCGCCTCGTCGACGGAACGGGAGGCCGCCACGGCGCTCACCAGCTGATCCATCCATGAGTCCAACAGGCGCTGCAGGTTTTCCCGCTGGGGCGCCGGCATGGCCGTATTCTGAAAGACCGAGAGGGCGCCCTTGTATTCCTCCCGCTCGCCCATTTGAGACTCGATTCCCACCAGATCCAACAAATCCTTGGCAAAGGGACTTTCGATGGCAAAGCCGGTGAGGTCCAGGTCGCCGGAGGGCTGCAGCCAAACCTGGTCGGCCACGCTGGCGAGGTAATAATCAACGGTGCCGTTGCCCAGCTCGCCAAAACTCTCCGCAAAGGCGATGACGAATTTACCCTGGGCCCGGAAACCCGCCAGGGCCTCGCGCACTTCCTGCACGTCGGCCAGCCCCCCCAGGCCACCGCCGACCCGCATCAGGACGCCCTTTACCGCCGGGTCCGTGCTCGCCGTGTCCAAGGTTTCCACCAACTCGCGCATCACCAGGACCGAGCCCAGGGAGGCGCGGGACAGAGGATTCTCCGGCCGCATTTCCACCACCGGCCCGGTCAGATCCAAGATGATCACGGCGGCCTCGGGCACCTCGATCGGTGCCTGGGTGAAGCGGTCCAATTCGTCAAAGGCATAAAACGCGCCAACCCCAAGGCCCACCACCACCAAACCTAGAGTGGCGAAAATCCCGACGAGGCATTTAAGCAAAAAAAGAATGACACGCATGGCAGAATGAGATGCCCCTTGAGGTTTTGGCTGATGGGGTTGGGCAGGTGTGATTTGGGCGTTTTGATGGGGGACGAAAGGCACGTTGAAAAAGCTTGTTGTTAGGCTCCCCTTGTGCCAGGGGGAGGCTAGGGGCGTCAACCTTTGATCCGGCATTGCGGTCAACCGGCATTGCGGTCAAAGGGTCAACCTGGCGCCGGGAGATGAGGAGCGTTATGCGGCGAAAGGCAAGGCGCGGCGGTGGCCGTCAAGTTGAAGTCCTGGTGGAACGTTTGGGCGCCCGTGGCGACGGCCTGGCGCAGGTGGAGGGACGGCCCCTCTTCCTGCCCTTGACCGCCGCCGGCGACCGGGTGACCGCGCGGGTAACCGGCAGCCGGGCCGGCGGCTTCAAGGGCGAGGTGGTGGAGCTGCTGGAGGAAGGGCCGGGTCGCCGGGAAGCGCCGTGTCCTCACTTTGGTCCCTGCGGCGGCTGTGCTCTCCAACATCTGACCGATGAGGTTTACGCTGTCTGGAAAGAGGCGACCCTGCGTACCGCGCTCGCCCGGGCCGGATTGGACGCGACTCGGGTTCACCCCATGGTCCGGGTGCCGCCCCGCAGTCGGCGCCGGGCCGAGCTGGCGGCCAAAAAGGACGGCCAGCGGGTCCGGCTCGGTTTTCACGGCCGGGAGAGTCACCAGATCGCCGACATGACGGAGTGTAGTCTATTGACCCCTGCGCTGACCGGCCTCCTGCCGGCTCTCCGGCGCGTGCTCGCGGAGGTGTTCGACCCTGGTGACGGGGCGGATGTGTTCCTCTTGGACAGCGACGGGGGCATTGATGTGATGGTGACCACGCGGCGGTCCCCGGACCTGAAGGCCCGCGAGGCGCTGGCGGCCTTGGCCGATGGGGAGGACCTGGCCCGGATCAGTTGGACCCAGCCCGGCGCCGAACCCGAGCCCATCGCCCAACGCTGCGAGCCCTTCATTGAGATGTCCCCGTCGCTGTCCAAGAGGAACACATCCGCCCCGTCACCAGGGTCGAACAC
>JANQKX010000346.1 GCA_028280915.1 Kiloniellaceae bacterium | reverse complement strand
GGTGGTGTTTTCGTAGTTTTTGGACGATTTTTGGATGTCTGAATTTGAGAACGTCTAGAAATGGAATTTTGGGTGATTTTGCAAGTCGGTCAGCCTGATCGCCATTCACGAATTCGATCTGCCCCACGAGTTCCCCGCGGAAGCCTTTAAGCAGGCGGACAAGGCAGGCCCCGCCGACCTGGAAAACCGAAGCGATCTGCGCCAGATCCCCTTGGTCACCATCGACGGCGCGGACGCCCGGGACTTCGACGACGCGGTCCATGCCGAGCCCGACGACGATCCGAAAAATCCCGGCGGCTGGCGCCTCTTGGTGGCCATCGCCGACGTGGCCCACTACGTGCGCCCCGGCGATGCTCTGGATCGGGAGGCCCTGAAACGGGGCAACTCCACCTACTTCCCGGACCGAGTGGTGCCCATGCTGCCCCAGGCCCTGTCCAACGGCTGGTGCTCCTTGGTGCCCGGCGAAGACCGGCCCTGCTTGGCCGCCCGGCTGTGGCTGGACAAGGACGGTAAGCTGTTGCGCCACAAATTTATCCGCGGCCTCATGCGTTCCGCCGCCCGTCTGACCTACGAACAGGTGCAAGAGGCCCAGGACGGCCGGGCCGACCCCAAGCTGCCCGCCATTGCCGAACAGGTCATCCCGCCCCTCTACGGCGCCTACGCCGCCTTGGCGGCCCAGCGGGCCAGCCGCCATACCTTGGAGCTGGACCTGCCCGAACGGGTGGTGCGTTTGAACAAGAACGCCACCGCCTGCACCATCGAACAGCGCCAGCGCCTGGACAGCCATCGCCTGATCGAAGAGTTCATGATCACCGCGAACATCGCCGCGGCCCTGGAACTGGAACGCAAGCATCAGCCCTGCATGTACCGGGTGCACGACGCCCCCGACCCCTTGAAGATCGAGGCCCTGGGCCAGGTCCTGGACAGTTTCGGCCTGCGCCTGGCCAAGGGGCAGGTGATCCGGCCCAAACAGCTCAATCACGTGCTCGGTCAAGTGGCGGGCCGGCCGGAATCGGCCATGATCTGCGAACTGGTCCTGCGGGCTCAAAGCCAGGCCCAATACAGCCCCCAAAACATCGGCCATTTCGGCCTGGCCCTGACCCACTACGCCCATTTCACCTCGCCGATCCGCCGCTATGCGGACCTATTGGTGCACCGGGCCCTGATCCGGGGTCTGAACTTGGGTGCCGGCGCCCTGCCCGAGGACGCGGGCGGCGACTTTCAGCGCATCGGCGAGGCCATCAGCGCCTGCGAGCGGCGCTCCGCCATGGCCGAGCGGCAGACCATCGACCGTTTTACCGCGGCCCACTTGTCCCAACAGCTGGGCAAGATCTTTTCCGGGCGGATCTCCGGCCTGACCCGTTTCGGCCTGTTTGTGACCTTGGATGAAACCGGCGCCAGCGGCCTGATACCCATGAGCCGCCTGCCCGACGACCGCTACGATCACGACCGCCACGGGCACAGTCTGGTGGGGCAGCGCTGGGGCTGGCAGTTTCATTTGGGCGATGCCCTTCAGGTGCGTCTGCGCGAGACGGAATTCCACACCGGCAGCATTATTTTCGACGTTGTGCTGGGCGACGGGCAAGCGGGGCCGCGGGGC
The DNA here is from genome assembly GCA_028280915.1 of Kiloniellaceae bacterium. Lineage (GTDB taxonomy): Bacteria > Pseudomonadota > Alphaproteobacteria > Kiloniellales > Kiloniellaceae > JANQKX01. The sequence continues at coordinate 298 of JANQKX010000346.1, read as the reverse complement.
ACCCCCAAGGCGCGCCGAGGGGCCAAGCGGGCTGCCGAGCAAAAAAGCGGACGCCGCCGGGCCGGACGCCGACGCATCAAGTAAACCGTTAATTCTCAATAAGTTGAATTTTTGGCCCGATTTTTCCCTAGCTCTGGCCACAATTTGGCAATAGGGTCGAAGCCCTTGAGCAAGCTCTAAATTGACGATTTATACCAAGTCTCGGGAGTAATGACCCATAGGGACGGCTTTTCAGAGTTTTCGGTTAGGCAGCTGATGCGCCGCGATGCCATTCATCGCAAGCATTAGATAACGCGGC
>JANQKX010000343.1 GCA_028280915.1 Kiloniellaceae bacterium | reverse complement strand
AATCCCGGCTTTCGAAGCGATAGACCCCGTCGGGGCGGAACTGCACCTGCAGGGGCGCCGTCAAGGGCTCGACCCTGCCGCCATAGCTGGGGAACCACGCGGGCTCGGCCGTCGGCTCCGGCGCCTGCGCCAGCTCCGGCACGGCTTGGCAGGCGGCCAAGGAAGCCGCCAGGGCCACCACCGCGCAGAGGCGGCCCGCCGCTTTCGGCGCTGATTTTAGAAAAAGTTCCATCGCAAGCCCGCTACCGCCGGCTGGCCGCCACAACGGCCACCGTTTTTGTCATAAGGCCATTAAATCCGAGAATGTCCCAATAAACAATAAATATGGGCCCGCCTCAAATATTCAACGTATTGCAAATAAATACAATTTTAGAAAATATTTGAAGGAAAACAGGTGTTTCCGGCCAAACGGTCAACTAACATCACTCCTTGGGAAGGGCCATCAAGCGTTCCAGAAGAGCCTCCAATCCGGCGATGCTGTCCAACACATGATGGGCATGGGGATCCAGATCGTCATGTTCGCTGGTGCCCGTCAAGACGCCCACCAGGAGCCCCGCCCCCGCCGAGCGGCCCATTTCCATGTCATGGCTGTTGTCGCCCACCACCGCCACCTGGCCGGGCGCCAGGCCGGTGGCGTCGCAAAAGCCGTGCACCATGCCGGGGCCGGGCTTGATGCCGTGGCCTGAGTCATAGCCCGCCACGAAGGACATGTGATCCAAGACGTCAAAGCTCTTCAGGCTGCCATAGGCGCCCCTTTCGCTGTCGCTGGTAGCCACCCCCAGGGTCAGGCCGCGGCCCTTCAAGCGGCTGACGATCCGCGCCAGGTCGGGCACGGCGACGGAACCGGCCGCGCCGTGATCGGCATAGATGTCCGAGAGCTCGACATAGATCTCCTCCACGTCCCGGTGGGGCACGTAGGCGGCGAAATGCTCGGCGATTTCCCGGTTGCTGCCCGCGGCCAGAAGGGTGCCCGCGGCGATCCGGCGGCTTTCCGGGTCATAGCCGCCGGCGGTCAACATGCGCTCCGACAGGTCCAGGTCGCCATCGGCGATATGATCGGCCACACGGCGATTGGCGGGCATCCAGGTGGCCGCGTAGTCCAATAGCGTCCCGTCCTTGTCAAAAAGGATGCCCCTGATCGTCATCGCCAACTCGTTCATCATCCGCTCCCCATCACCCTTGCGCGCGGCCCAACCCTGCGCGCTGGCCCCAGGGAACTCAAGGCAAAAAACGCGGTTGCGTTAAATCCCAATATCCAACGATTTTGGGGTTCTTTTTTTGCCCGCGAGGCCGGATGATAGGCGGTCTGAACGATCAAGCCGGAGTCCGTTATGAGCCCCGAAAGCGACAGCTTTTTACTGCACGAAAGATTGGCCATGGATTGCGAGGAGGTGCTGGACTGGCCCCTCTGCCGGGTGCTACTCGCCCGGGACGCCAACTATCCCTGGCTGATCCTGGTGCCCCGGCGGCTGGGCTTGCGGGACTTCCATAACCTGGCCGGCGACGACCTGGCCCAGGCCAGTCGGGAGATCGTTTGGGCCAGCGAGACTCTGGAAACCCTTTTCCAGGCGGACAAACTGAACGTGGCGGCCCTGGGCAACCAAGTGCCCCAGCTGCACATCCACGTGATCGCCCGCTTCCACGACGATGAGGCTTGGCCCGGCCCGATCTGGGGTGTGGCCCCGGCCCTGGCCTATGAGCCGGATCTCTTGGCCAGCCGCCTGGCCGCGCTGAAAGACGCTCTGCGGGCGGCGGCCGCCGGCTCATCGTGACGCC
>JANQKX010000318.1 GCA_028280915.1 Kiloniellaceae bacterium | reverse complement strand
GGCCGTGGCCATGCCTCCGACAGGCGGTTCGCACATTAGCGGCAGGCATCATGTCCGACTCTGAACGGCCTTTGACCTACAACAGCTATTTGCTGGTTGATCAGCTTCTCGGGTGCCAACGGCCCCAAAGCCAGCTGGCCGGTCAGCCGGCCCACGACGAGATGCTCTTCATCGTGGTGCATCAGATCTGCGAGCTTTGGTTCAAACAGATCCTTTGCGAGCTCGACCGGGTGCGCCGGGTCTTCCTCCAGCCGAAAGACGGCTGGCCCGATTTGGCCATCGCCATCGACGGCCTGGACCGCATTCAAAAAATCCAAAGGGTCCTCCAGCAGCAGTTCGAGGTGCTGGAAACCATGACGCCCCTGGGGTTTTTGGCCTTCCGCGACCGGCTCGGCAGCTCATCGGGCTTTCAAAGCCTTCAATTCCGCCTCATCGAGATCCGCCTGGGGCTGCGCCGGGATCAGCGCCTCGGCCCGGCTGCCTGCCCCTTTGATCAGGACCTCTCCGAAGCGGACAAGGCGCTGCTGGCCCGGGCCGAGAGGGAACCCGCCCTGATCGATCTTTTGGAAGCCTGGCTCGAAAGCAGCCCCTACCTGGACTATGTCGGCCCGCCGGGCGAGGCGGCCTTCACCTTCAAGCAAAGCTATCGCCTGGCCAGCACCGGGGACGCCTTCGACAGCCTGTTCGATGAAAATCGCCATGGGGAGTTGCAGGCCAAGGGCGCCTGGAAACTGTCCGCGCCGGCCCTGCAAACGGCTCTCTTTATCATGCTCTATCAGCAAGAACCGGCCCTGCGGCTGTCCTACCAGCTGCTGGACCGGCTCATGGAAATGGACATCGGCTGGACCGCGTGGCGCCAGCGCCATGCTCTCATGGTGCAGCGCATGATCGGCCGCAAGATCGGCACCGGCGGCACCACGGGCGACGACTACCTGAAACGGGCCAGCGAGCACCACAGGGTCTTTGCCGACCTTTTCACCCTCGCCACCTATCTCGTTCCGCCATCGCGGGTGCCGCCCCTGCCGCCATCCCTTCAGGCCGCCTTGCGGTCACCCCAAATGACACCAGTCCCGCGGCAACGACAGGCCTAAAGCATCACCCCACACTGATGCGGCGGGACAGCTATTCCTCTTTCAAAAACCCGTCCTGAAAGACCACCCGGTCGGCGCCGACAAAGCGGCGCAGGCGCTCCAGCTCCGCCTCAAGGCGCCGCCGCCGTCCCGCGGTCAGGCGCACTTTGGGCTCCAGCCACAGGCCGGCGACCCGGATCTCCCCCGCATCGCGCCAGTTTTTCACATCGATGCGCCCGATCAGGCGCTCCCCTTCCAGGATCGGGAAGACGTAATAGCCGTATTGCCGTTTGGCGGCGGGCACAAAAACCTCGATACGGTAGTCAAAATCAAACAGCCGCAGGGCCCGCTTGCGGTCCCGCAGCAGGGGATCGAAGGGGCTGAGCACCCGCAAGCGCTTGGGCAGCTCCGGCAGATCGGCCAGGCGGTCAAGCAAGTCCTCGCGGGCGAAGGCCCGGCGGGGCTTGCCCCCGTCGCCGGCGGCCACCTCCACTTCGATCAGGCCCCGGCCCAGATTTTCGGCGCACCAGGCCGCCGCCTCTTTCGGGCTCACCCCGTCCCAAAAGGCGGCCAATTCCCCGGAGGTGGCCAAGCCCAGCCGATCCAAGGCGCCGCGGCAGGCCCAATCGACGGTCTCGGCGTGGGACACCTCCTGAGCCCGAACCGCCTCGGGGATCACCCGTTCGGTCAGGTCATAGACCTTTTGGAAGCCCTCCCGGCGGCAGACGGCCAAATCGCCGCAGCGCCAGAGGTACTCCAGCGCCGTTTTGGTGGGGTGCCAATCCCACCAGCCGTTCGCCGACTTCTTGCTTTCCTCGCCGCCCAGGTGGCGGGCCATGGTCGGCCCGTTTTCGTGCACGTGCCGCTGCACCGCGTCCAGGGCTTCCTCGAAACCCTCGCGGCGCCACTTGCGCCACCGCTCCTTCAACTCGGTCTTTTGCTGGGAAAACCGCGATTGCCAATAGGGGAAAAAGGGCGTGGGGATGATGGAGGCGTCGTGGGTCCAATTCTCGAAGGCGGAACGATCCCGCTCCAGGGCACGGGCCAGAAGCTCGGGCCGGTAGCATTCGTTGCGGGCGAATAAAATCAGGTCGTGGGCCCGCGCCAGGGTGTTGATGGAATCCACCTGCACGAAGCCCAGATCCTCGATCAGGCGGGCCACGCCCTCGGCGTTTAGTTTACGCCGGGGCGGCGCCGCCAATCCTTGGGACACCGCGAAGAGACGCCGGGCGTCGGCATGGCTTACCAGTGGTCGCATCAAGCTGTCATCGAATAAAAAAGGGCGAAGCGGCGATTTTGCCGCCCCGCCCCCGAAATGGCAACGCTCCCGCGATAGGGAGCGTCGGCTACTGAGCCTTGTTAGCGGCCCCCTTCACCTGAGCCTCCACCAGGCTCTGCTCCAGCGGCAAGGCTCCCGGATTACTCACCTTACGTTCCACGACGATGTCGATCGGGGTCACCGCGCTGCCGTAATAAGCCTTATTGGCGCTTTCGTTGGGCTGCAAAACGGCGCCTTCCAGGGCGATGCCGCCGAACAGGCCCTTGGCCTTGGAGAAGGAATAAATATCGGCGCCGATATTGGTGGTGGTGGCGGCTTTCGCTCCCGCGCCCAACGGACCCACGGCCACGCTGGCGTCACCGCCCAGGGTGAACTTGTTCTTCACCACGGCTTCCATGCCTTTTTTGCTCATGATCAAGAGCATGATCTCCGCCGATTCGGCGCCGATCTGCAAACCCACGCTGCCGCTGCCCATGGTCAGGAAGGAAGGTGAACTCCAGGACTTGCTCTCCGGGTCATAGGACAGCAAAACACCGCTGCCGCCCGAGCCGCCAATGATAAAGCCCGCCTTCAAAAGCTGGGGAATGATCACCACCCCGTGCGCCTTGTTCAAGAGCTCAAGCATCAGCTCCATGTTTTCATCCGCCGCGAAACTGTTCACGGTGATGCGCGCCTGATCCACGCGGTCCTGTTCCTCGTTGGCCAGGACCGGCCCGCTGCCGAGGGCCAGGACCAAAGCGGCTACAACGGCGATCTTTTTAGCTAACTGCATGATTTTGAGGCCTCTTTGACGTCAAGTTGGATTAACTCGAATACGAGCACCGCGCGCGAATCGGCGGTCCTTTTAAGGACCTTTGTTTGGCCTTCCTTCCCCCATGTCCAGGAAAAAATAGCGGGGATCTAATGAAGCAAGGGCCGATGTTTGCGCGATCGCCGTCAAATCGGCGCGGTACCAAAGCGGAAAGGGATTTTAGGGAAAACACGCGCCGCACCTGTGGGTTCCCCCAACGGGCAGGACCTTGTGCGGGTGATGGAGGCAACAAAAAGCCAAAAAAAGCCGATGCGGGCGCGAAAAAAGGGGCCGGAATTCAATGCCCGCATCGGTCAGAGGGGAAAAACACCGTTTTTCTTCATTCAGCCGGAGGGATCACCCCGGCTGTTGTTTAATTGGCCGCGCAGGGATTGCAGGGATTGCAAGGGTTGCAAGGGTTCGACGCGGCGCAAGGATTACAGGGGTTGCACGGATTGCAGGGGTTCACCGCGGCGCAGGGATTGCACGGGTTGCAGCTCGCCAGCTGAACGCCGGTCTCGGCCGCCTGGGCCATGGGCAGGACGGCCCCGCTGGCCATCACCACCGTGGTGCCCAGAACCAGGGCCATCTTTTTCCAGTTTTTGCTTTGCTCTGACATACTCGATTTCCTTTGCTCAATGTTCACGTCCCGGCACCAAAGCCCGGGGGCGGAAAAGGTCGCGCGGCCCATGGCCCCCTCGGGAGCACCTTGGCCGTGACGGGGGTCACCTTGCCGAGAGTCATTCACACTGGCTGCGACCGCCCCAATAGAGCCTGGCAAAGAGATGTAATCTGCCGATAAAGGGATCTTAAAGATTTTGTATGGTCGGCCCGGCGCGCCATCAACACGCCGTGACCGGTGCGTGAGGCCGCCACCTGGCCAATGCCGCCAGGCGCCGGCTCAAGCCGCGGGTAAAGAGAACCAAACCTTGGTCTGCCCGTTTTCGCTCGCGGCTCCCACCTCGCCGCCATGGGCCTCGATCAACTCCTTGACGATGGCCAGGCCGATTCCCGCCCCGCCGCTTTGCCGGGAGCGGGATTTGTCGGCGCGGTAAAAGCGCTCGAAGATGTAGGGCAGATCCGCCGCCGCGATGCCGGGACGGCCGTCCCCGATCCGATTTGCAACGGTGGTCACAACCTGATCGCCGCGGCGCCGGGTGCTGACCGCCACCGCACTGTCCACGGCGGCGTAGCGCCAGGCATTGTCCAAGATGTTGCGGATCACCTGGGCGATTTTGTCCCGGTCGCCCAGGACCCGACCGGCATCCGGGGCCAGGTCGAAGCGGCAGGCCCGGCCCTGGCGCGCCCCGTGCCCGTCATCAAGGGCCGCGACTTCTGCCAGCAAGCCCTCCAGTTCCACGGGCCGGCGTTCCAGCTGCAGCGCCGCCCCGTCGGCCTTGGCCAGGCGCCCCATGTCTTCCACCAAGCGGACCAGGCGCAGGATCTCCCGCTGCAGCATCTCATAGGTTTCCTTATCCGGCTGGATCACCCCGTCGGCCAGCCCCTCCAGGTACCCGCGAATATTGGTCAGGGGCGTCCGCAGCTCATGGGACACATCGGCCACCATGGACTGGCGCAGGCGCTCGATCCGCTCCAGGCTGTCGGCCATGCGGTCAAAGGCCAGGGCCAGCTGGCCCACTTCGTCCCGGCTGTCCAGATTGACCCGGGCCCGATAGTCGCCGGCGGCCACGCGACGGGTCACGTCGGTCATGTGAGACAAGGGCCGCAGGATCCGCCGGGTCAGGAAAAAGCCGAAGAGGGCCGCCAGCGCCACGCCGCCCAGGCTGGCGTTGATCAAGTAGCGGTGCACCGAGTCCAAGAACATTTGATTGGTCTCGGCGGAATCCAGGTCATAGACCTCCATCAGCACGGAAAAATAATCGGCCGCCAAATAATCGAAGGTCAGCCAGACCACCAGAAAAACCAGGGCCAAGATGACAAAGTTGATGGCCAGGAACTTCCAGAGGATGCTGCTCGCGCCCATCAGGCATCCCCCCCCAGACCG
>JANQKX010000216.1 GCA_028280915.1 Kiloniellaceae bacterium | reverse complement strand
TTGACCTGACCAAGCCCGGCTTGGGCATTCCCGTGGTCCGGGTGGTGGTGCCGGGTTTGGAAACAGCCCTGGAATCGGCGGAATCCGACTTCGTGCCGGGGGAACGGGCCATGGCCGTTCTGCGCCGGCGGGCCGAGGCGTCATGACCCGCTGTATCTTTCTCGGCCCCAGCCTGCCCCTGGCACAAGCCAGGGACATCTGCGACGGGGTTTACCTGCCCCCCGTCCGGCAGGGGGATATCATCCGCGCGGTCAGCGACCATCAGCCGAGGGTACTTGCCATCATCGACGGCTTTTTCGAGCAGGTGCCGGCGGTGTGGCACAAGGAAATCCTCTGGGCCCTGCAGCAGGGCATCCAGGTGCTCGGCGCGTCCAGCATGGGCGCCCTGCGCGCCGCCGAGCTTCATCAATTCGGCATGATCGGGGTGGGTAAGATCTTTCAAGCTTACGCGAAGGGGCGCTTTGCCCCCTTCGACGAGGCCTTCGAGGACGACGACGAGGTCGCGGTGCTGCACGGGCCCGCCGAAACCAACTATGCCGGGACCGTTGCCTTGGTGGACATGCGCGCCACCTTGGCCAAGGCCGAGCAGGCCGGGGTGATCGGCCGTGATGCCAGGGATCGCCTCGCAGGCCTCGCCAAAAGCCTGTTTTACAAGGACCGGACCTATAAGGCGCTGATCGAAGGGACGCGCCGCGCCGAGGCGGGTCTGGAACCGGCGATCATGGACCAGGTGGCCGCGCTGGAATCCTGGCTGCCGGACGGATCGATCAGTCAAAAATCCATCGACGCGGTTGAGCTCTTGCAAAAAATAGCTCAATCTAGGGGGCATAACGAAGTGCCCGACTTTCGCTTGGAGCCCAGTTCCGTTTGGGTTCAGGCGCTGAAAGAGGTGCAAAAAGAGTTTGGGCGAAAAGGGGACGAGCGGGAAACGGCGCCGCGGGCGGCACCGGAAACCGATCGGTCATAAACCGCCGGCCGCTGGGGGCCAGTCAAAACGGGGAGGCGTTTGTGTCGGTTGACCTGGATCGACGTGTGCGAGGTGTTGGCACGAAATTCAAGCTCTACGCTCAATCACCCACCCTGGCCGCCTTCCAAAAGCCGGAGACCGTGTGGGTCTCCTCCCCCAAGGGCTCCCTGCGCGCCGGGCCGGAAGATCACCGCATGTACGTGGTCGACGCGGTGGACAAGCCGCACTACAAAAACACCGACGTGCTGCCCTACCGGGGCGCGCGGCGGGCCAAGGCGGAGCCTGGGCCGGACGGCCACTTCGATCACCTGACGCCGGAGGATCGCACTTTTTGGTCCGCCCATTGCTTTGGCGCCGTGCGCCGGGTCCTGGATATTTGGGAAGACTATCTGGGCACCAAGGTGCCCTGGCACTTCGAGCCCTACTACAAACGCCTGGAGATCATTCCCTGGGTGGATTGGAAGAATGCTCAGTTCGGCTGGGGCTTCATGGAGGCCGGCTATGGTCTGGACGACAAGGGCGACAAGCGCCCCTTCTGTTTGAATTTCGACGTGCTGGCCCACGAGACGGGGCACAGTCTGGTGTTTTCCATCGTGGGCTTTCCCAACCGGCCCGAGGCGCTGACGGCCGAGTATAGGGGTTTTCACGAATCGGCCAGCGATCTGGTGGCGCTGATCTCCGCCTTGCACTTCGAGAGCTTCGCCGATCACATCCTGGCCCAGACCAAGGGCAACCTCTACCTCAAGAGCGCCCTCAACCGCATCGGCGAGCTGTCCAGGACACGGCAAATCCGCTCGGCCGCCAATCCCATGAAGATGCACCAAGTGGCCGATACCCAGCGGCCTCACACGGATCTGACGGGCAAGGAGCTGCACACCCTGGCCCAACCCCTGACCGGCGCGTTTTTCGATATCCTGGTGGACATCTACCAAGAAAAGCTCATCGAATACGGCGCCCTTTCTCCCGAGCTGGCCGACCGCTCGTCCCGCTCGGAAGCGGCCGACCTGGACAGTCCGGAAATCAACGCGGCTTATGCCAAGGCCTATGAGGACGCGCCCTATACCTTCCGCGAGGCGCTGGCCGAAGCGCGGGATATCCTGGGCATCCGCTTGGCTCAGACCTGGCATCTATTGTCGCCGGCTCATCTGACCTACGGCAAGGTGGCCCGGGCGTTTCTAACCGTGGACCGGCGCCTGTCCGGCCGGCGCTATCAGGACATGATCATCGCGAATTTCCACTGGCGGCAAATTGGATTCCAGTTCTCCGTGCGCGGCCTGTCAAAACCACCGTCAAACAAGGAGCAACACTGATGACCTCACTCGCCGATCCTTATCGGGTCACGCTCTACGGCAAGCCCGTGCATGACATCCGCGTTAAGCGCAAGGCCTTGAACAGCCGGTTGCAAAAGCTGTTCCCCGCGGACGAGGCCCACGACAACAATTTCGTCGACGAGGGCGACCCCACCCTGGCCTATATCCACGGGGTCAAGTCCGAGGAGGGCAAGGCAAGGCTGCACGAACCGGTGTTGCTCTTGATGATCGGAACCGGTGCGGACGCCGCCGGCTGGGACAAACGCTTCGGCAAGGACGACGGCTACAAAATGTGGGACATGGACATGGAACAGCTGTCCATGCGGATCACCGTCACGGACGGCACGGTCATGGAGCTGCTGTTCGACGGAGATGGCCCCGATGTGGGCGACGATCCCATGGTCGATGGGGACGGCATGGGCACCACCCTGCGCGGCGCCGACGGGCGGCTTTATTTCGTGCCCGGCAGCCTGGCGGGTTTCGAGGTGGTGGACGAGGAGCTGAAGTCGGAACTGTCCCTCTCGCAGGGCGCGGATCTGGGTGAGTTCAGCGCCCGCGAAGTCATGACCGATCCGGGCGTGACCTCCCGCGCCGCGATGGCGTCACGGGCGGCGATGGCTTCGCGAGCGGCGATGGCCTCAAGGGCCGCAATGGCGTCGCGAGCGGCAATGGCCTCAAGGGCAGCGATGGCGTCACGGGCCGCGATGGCATCGAGAGCCGCGATGGCGGGCCGGGCTGCAATGACGGGCCGGGCTGCCATGGCGTTTCAGGCAGCCATGGCCGGCATGATGATGGACGACCACCACGACGACGATTGACCGGCCGCCGGACGGCCAAGGCGTGCCCGCAAAATAGGCCGACGGCCCCGTTTGCCCCCGAAAAACCGCACTTGACCCATGTCAATGAGGCCGGTGCACGGGGCGCTTAAACTCGGGCACGGTGGGTAAACCTATTTTTCGGGAGGCATCGCATGTCCGGAGTGCTTGAGCGACTACATCAAGACCACGCCAATCTGTCCCAGCTGTTGGATGTTCTCGACGCAGAGTTGGCCGTGTTCAGCCGTGGCGACAGTCCCGATTACGAGATTATCGAGAGCGCCATCGAGTATTGCCTCAACTATCCGGACCTGAAGCACCACCCCATCGAAGACAAAATCGCCGAGAGGCTGCGCGACCATGGCGCCCCTTTGGACCCGGCCGTATTCAATTTGGCCGAGGAGCACCAAAGCTTGTCGGAACTGACCCGGCGGCTCGCCGCCGCGACCAAAAGCTTGCTGCTGGAAAGCGAGATCCCGCGCGACGCCTACGTGGAGCTGTTCCGGAAATTCCTTAAGTTCTACCGGGAGCACATCCACAAGGAAGACAACTACTTTTTTCCCACGGCCGCGAAGACCTTGTCGGCCAAGGATTGGGACGAGATCAGCCGCATGGTGGAACTGAGCGGCGATCCCGTCTTCGACGACGACCAGAGCGAACGCTTCAAGGCCCTGCGCCAGAGCATCATCAGGTGGAGCGCGTCGGATAACGCGCTTGGTGCATGACCAGGGTGCGCATGACCCGGGAGCGCATGACCAGAGCGCGCTTGATCAGGGGCCACTTGCCCGAAAAACAAGGGCGGGCCATATTGAACACTTAAGGAATAAATCACACCGGTAAAACGATCCAAGGGAGCGCCAATGTCCACCGAAACGTCCGACCATCAGGTTTCGTCCCCCTCCGGCGGCGTCAACCACATCACCACCGAAGCACCGTGGCAGTGGCTGTCCCAGGGCTGGAAAGATATTTGGACCCGGCCGATGCTCAGCCTGGGTTATGGCTTGGTGATGGCCGTGGCCGGGTGGCTGCTGTTTGCGGGCTTGTTCAATTTTCACATGGCCGCCTTGGTCTTGATGGTGGCTGGCGGCTTCATGCTGTTGAGCCCCCTGCTCGCGGTGGGCCTCTATGAAAAAAGCCGCCGCCTCGAGGTGGGCGAGCCCCTGGCCACGAAGGACATCGTTTTTGTCGCCACCAAGTCGCCGGTGCAACTGGGTCTCCTGGGCGTGCTCTTGTGCCTGGCCTTCCTGGCCTGGATCCGCATCGCCACCTTGCTGTTCGCGCTGTTTTTCGGGCCGCAGCCCTTCCCGCCCCTGGACGCCTTCCTGCCCACCTTGATGTTCACCTGGCATGGCCTGGGCCTGTTGATCGTGGGCAGCCTTTTCGGCGGCGCCATTGCCTTTGTGGTCTTCACCATCAGCGCGATTTCCGTGCCCATGCTGATGGCGGAAGACAGCGACGCCCCCGCCGCCGTGGTCACCAGCACCCGTGCGGTGCTGCAAAACCTGAAGCCCATGCTGCTATGGGCCTGGCTCATCGCCATCCTGACCGCGGTGGGCCTGGTGACGGGCTTTTTAGGGCTGATCGTTACTTTTCCGCTGATCGGTCACGGGACCTGGCACGCGTACCGGTCTCTGCGCGCCGCTTAGCCGGCGCGTTAGGCAACGGTGCGGGCGGCGGCAAGGGATTGTCGTCGTCCAACAGCACCCGCTGGGCGGCCCCGTCCAGATCGTCGAACTGACCGGAGCGCAAGGCCCACAAAAAGGCCACCAGGCCCACGAGGCCCAGCCCCAAAGCCACGGGTATGAGCCACAGCAGGCCGCTCATTTGACCGCCGCCGGTTCGGCGACCGGCGCCGTTCCTTCGGGCACCTTGTTGGCCGTATGGCGCCGGCCACGGGCAAGGCGCAGGGCATTGACGATGACCAGGATGGAAGAACTGGACATGGCCACCGCCGCGATCAGGGGGGTCACCATGCCAATGACGGCCAGGGGCACGGCGATGACGTTGTAGCCGAACGCCAGGGCGAAGTTCTCCACCACCAAGCGCCGGGACCGGGACGCGGTCTCCAAGGCCTCGGCCACCGGCGCCAGATTGGCGCCCTGAAAGACAAAATCCGCCGCCGTCTGGCTGATATCCGCCGCTGTCGCCGGCGACAGGGAGGCCGTGGCCTCCGCCAGGGCCGGCGCGTCGTTGAGCCCGTCGCCCACCATGACCACCTTTTTGCCCTCAGCCTGCAAGGCCTGAATGCGGGCGATTTTCTGACCCGGCTGCTGGCCGGCGAGCCAATCGCCGATCCCCAGATCCCGCGCGACCGCGGCAACGGCGCTTTCCCGGTCGCCGGAGAGCAGGAGGACCTGCAGGCCCCGGGCCTTCAGCCGGGAAACCACCTCGCGGGCATCGGGCCGCAGCTCCTCGCCGAACAAAAACGCGATGGGCGCGCTGCCTTCCCTCTTGAACCAAATTTCCGGGCCGGCATGATCGACGCAAGGGGCTTCGCCCTCTGCCACGCCGCACCATGCCTTGCGGCCCAGGCGCAGGGGCGTCCCGTCGTGAACGGCGCTCAGTCCCTGGCCGGCCACCTCTTCCACCGCGGTCAAATCCACCGGCCGCCCGTCGGCCGCCTGGGCCAGGGCGCGGGCCAGGGGATGCTTGCTATGGGCCGCCAGGGCAGCGGCCATGGCCCCCGCCTCGCCGGTGAGGGCTTGCGGGTTCAAAAGCTTTGGCTGCCCCGTCGTCAGGGTGCCCGTCTTGTCGAAGACCACCGTGTCCACGCTGGCCAATCTTTCCAGGCCGTCGCCCGACTTGGTCAGGATGCCCCGTTTCAGCAGGCGGCCCACGGCGATCACCTGGACCACCGGTACCGCCAGGCCCAGGGCGCAGGGGCAGGTGATGATGAGCACGGCCACCGCGTTCATCAGCGGTGGAGCC
>JANQKX010000177.1 GCA_028280915.1 Kiloniellaceae bacterium | reverse complement strand
TGGTCTTCGTCTTGAACGGCGCCCATCCCCGGGCCCGCATCACCACCGAGGCGGCCATTTCCCTGTCCCAGCACGGGCCCTTGGCGTCGTCGGTGATCCATCAGCGCACCGATTTCGCCGCCAGCATGATCGACGGACGCACGGTGATGGAGATCCGCAGCCGCTCCCGCTCCCACGAGGAAATCGCCGAGCTGTGGGATTTTTTGCGGGAAAGATTGGATAAAGGAGCGCTCAGATCGGGGGAGACGGCTTCCCTGGTGCCTGGCAATGACGAGGGACTTTCCATGGCGGGGGCGCAGAACCATTGATCTGACGGTCCGTCACCGGACTTGGCCGATCGACCCCGCCCGTCAAAGTTTGAGACCAGTTGAGCAGTAGATGGACAGTATTGGGCAGTAGATGGAAATGTCGAAAAAGAAGGCAGCACGTTTATCCGGCTCCATGATCGTTCGTGGCAGGAAACGGGCCGCGCGGGGGTTTGTGATCAATCTACCCAAACGTGAGCAAGACTCCAGTGAAGCGCCGCTGCCGCCGGTGGAAACCGAGACACCGGAGCCTCAGGAGGCGCAAGGCAGCGTGGGTAACATGGCCGCCGGGCAGTGGGGCGCGGTGCCGCCTTTGGCCGGCGCCAATCAGAACGAACCGCCCGGCGGGATCATCGCGTCCAACTGCGAGGCCGGCGGGCCGGATGAAGAAGCCCGGGCCGGATCGGATGCGCCGAACGCCAAGGCGGGCGATGACGCGCCCAAGGCCATGGAAGCCCGCTCTGCGGCGGAGGTTATTATTCCTCGGGGCACCAAAAAGATAAGTCCCTTCATCGTGTCTGCCGCACCCGAACCGTCAACCGCCGGGAGCGAAGCCGCCGTCGGATCATCGGTCGAGCCGTCCTCTGGGATTACGGGAACGGCCCCTTCGGATCCGGTCGCCCGGCGTCTCGCGGCCGAAAGCGCCGGGGCGGAGACGCTGGCCGAGACGGGGGCCGAGACGCGGGAAAGACCGCCCCTCAGCGAGGCGCAGCAGGTTGAGATGCTGCAGGATCTGGTGCAGGCCTTGCGCAACGGCAATCTGTCCCAAGCGGAAGGGATCTTCGTCGAGCTGACCGCGCTGCCCGCCAAGGCGGCGCTGCAAATCCTCTATGGCCAGGATAATCAAAATCTGGCGGTGGCCTGCCGCGCCTTGGGCATGGAGCAGTTGCAGTTCGTGTCGGTTTTCATTATGACGCGGAAATTGGGCCAGGGGCAGGAACGGCTGGACCCCAACGAATTGGCCCAGATTGTCGCCAACTTCGAGCAGACGGAAAAAGCCAAGGCGGAGCGCATCCTGAAAGAATGGCGCAGCCAACTCATTGGAGGTCGCCACGATTCCGCAAGCTACCATTAAGCAGGACCACAATCCGGTGACACAGGCCCTAGGTGTTGAGACCGACCCCTTCGCGCCGGTTTTTGGCGAGGGTCAAACCGACGGCGGCGCTTTTCAATTCGCCGCCTTCCGTATTGCCTGCGCCGAACTGATCTTTGCGCGCTTGAGCGACCGGCCGGGCGTTGCCCTTTTGGTCGGGCCGAAAGGCAGCGGCAAGTCCGTGCTGATGGGCGCCCTCTTGGCGGACCCGGGTACGGGCGACAAGCCCCTGTTGGTGGACATCACCCCCTCCTATAGCGTTGAGGATTTTCTGTCCTACTGCCAGGAGTCCTTTGGCGACCTGAGCAGCGCCGCCACCTCATTCGACCGCGCGCCGGGTCCCGCGGCGACCCGGGAACCGGGGGGGCAAGATCAAGGGTCGGATGGGACGGCACCGAAAGCGTCCTTGCCGTCTTTGGCGGATCTGACCAACTATCTGGTGCGGCGCGGGCAGGCCAATGGCCCGGTGACCTTGCTGATCGACCGGGCGGCGAATCTGCGCCCCGACCTGCTGGAAATTCTGCTGCAATTGGGCGGGCGCACCAAGAACGGGCGCCGTTTGGTGCATGTGGTCTTTGCGGTGGACGACCAGGACCAGGCTTTCGTGGAAAAGCTGGCGGCGCAGACCGCCTTCCGCTGCGATCTGGGTCCCATGACCGAAGAGGACGTGGCTGAGTACATCGACCACCGGCTGACGGCCGTCGGCAGCCGGGAAAGTGGGCTGTTTTCCCAAAGCGCCATTGGCGCCATCGCCGAGGAAACCGGCGGCCGGCCGGGCAAGGTGGCCGCCTTGTGCCGTCAGGCCCTGGCCATCTGGTCGGCCGAAGACAAAAACAGCCGCGGTCTGGTGACCCTGCGCCATGTGGTGCAGGCGGTGGTGGACACCTCCGGCGAGGAGGAGGGGACGGGGAAAACAGAGGCGCCTGACGGCGTGGAACGGGCCGACCAGATCGCGGACCAGATCGCGGGAACGGTGGACGTGGTCGCGGCGCCGGCGGCCGAGGAAAAACATACCGAGGCGCCGATTCATCAAGCGCCGGCCCATCAAACATCGGCACAAGCGGCCACGCAGTTTCCCGAACACCTGGTGCCCGAGGGGGTCTTCGCCCCGTCGGATTCCGCCGCCGACCGTCAGACGGCGCAACATGGAGAGAAGCCATCCGTTGCGGGGCAGGCCAACATTGGGGCGTCTCCGGTTCAGAACGAGACGGCCCCCTCCACAGGTGCAAAGCCCGCCGGCTCGCAGCCCGCAGGCTCGCAGCCCGCCGGTTCGCCGGTGGCGTTGCAGGCCCGTCTGAGCGGTAGTTGGGAATGGGACCAGTCCTCCGGTATCACCATCCGGAAAAAGACACGGAAACAGGGGGCTGAGAAGGGCCAATCCACGCCTCCGGATGGTGTAAGTGCCGAGGTGGAAGAAGAGGTCACTCTCTATGATGAGACCATCGCCCGGCTGGAGGTGCGGCGGCTGCTGTCGTCTCAATCGGCCACCCGGCGGGCCTTGTCGGAAGCGGATCTCTTCTCCGGGGATCAACGGCAAGCGGAGGGCGCCGGGGGCGCGGAGCCGCCCAAGGATCCCGTTGCGCGCTGGGACCAGGCCCATGGCCGGACGCCCCAAGGTGGCGCGGCGGTTGGCTCGGACGGGCAGGGA
>JANQKX010000117.1 GCA_028280915.1 Kiloniellaceae bacterium | reverse complement strand
CACGTCGTCGTGCTGGCCGCCATCCAGGTCGTCCCGGCCGCGGCCGCCCCAAAGGTGGTCATGGCCAAGGCCGCCGTCCAGGTCGTCGCCGCCCTTTCCACCGCGCAGTTTGTCCGCGCCGTTGCCGCCGTCCAATTGGTCCTTGCCGTTGCCCCCGCGCAGCACGTCCGCGCCGGCGCCGCCCTTGAGCACATCGTGCCCGTTGCCGCCCGACAGAACGTCGCGGCCCTTGCCCCCGTCCAAGCTGTCATCCCCCCGCTCGCCGAACAGCTTATCCTGGCCGTTGAAGCCCATGAAACGGTCATCTCCGGCATCGCCGCGCATGGTGTCGGCCCCGGACAGATAGGGAGAAAAGGTTTTCTCCAGGTTCACTGTCATTGTTGTTGTGGTTGGTTCCACGGTATCAATTTGATTGGGAAACTGAATAACAGATATCGTGGCATCCTCAATCGGCGCACCGGTGACGTCGAAGGCGGCGCTACGGATCTCGATAGTGCTGACGCCAATCTCCCGTGTGACCGAAAGGAGTCTTACATCAACGTCTTGAATGGGCTCCGAAAGCCCCGTGATATGGCCGAAGGTCTTGCCGTTGAGGATGACCTCGAACTCTGACACCTTGGAGTTGGAGATAACGCCGTCCGCGTCGTATTCGAAGGCGCCCTTGTAGTTAAGTTTCAGGCGGCCGAAGCGCACCTGATAGGTATCGGCTTCCCGGACCGTGTATTTGGCCTCCGTATCGCCGTCGATTGTCAATTGTTTGCTGCCTTGGTAATTTGGGCCGGGGGTAAAGATTGCCATGGCTAAGGTTCCTGCTCCCTGAAGTCGGAGCGACTATGGCGCTTACGCCTTTAACGGGCGGTGAAAATCTATAGTTAAAACTGTAATGACGGGTCCTTGGGTCCCGGAGGCTGCAGCCGGCGGCGCCGGTGCGCGATCGTGATCGGCCGAGGTTTCCTGGTTCCCCGACTGGCAGGGCAAAAGGAGCCCGCGCGGGCCCCTGCAAACGCCTGAAAAACTAACCCAGGCTGTCGCCCGGGTCCTCGCCCTGCAGGTCGGTGCGGGCTTGGCCCACGGGTACGAAGTCGTAGTCGCCCACGCCTTGCACGATGAGGAAGCTGGCCGGGCTGATCCGGCCGTCCGCGTCTTCCGCGCCGTGCACGTAGTGGGCGGTCTTGGGGGGCACTTGGCAACGCTCGCCCGGCCCCAGACGATAGGTGTGGCGCGGCGCGCGGGTTTCCACCACCAAACGGCCGGTCAGGCAGACGAAGCTGTCGGTGATCTCGGTGTGATAGTGCCAGGGCACGAACTGCCCGGCACCCATGGTAAAGACCCGCACCCGCAGGTCCGTACCCTCGGCCACTGTTTCGATGTGGTCGATCTCATAGTTGCCTTGACTGACCAGTTCCATGACGCCTCCTTTTCGGCCGCGGCCCTGTTGTTGACTGCTAACCCGCAGTCCGCCGTCAGCCTTCCAACCACCGCAGCCCCACCGCGGCGTTCCATTGGAAAACTTTGGGAAAGTTAGTCTAGGCCCGATCCCGTCCCACGGCAACGGCGGGGCAGGCCCAAGCTTTGGGTTGGTCGTGATCTTTGGGGGATTTATGAATTAATAACAAAAATAGAAAATAATGTCAGATTACGTGTTATGCTTGGGTACCCTTTTTTGGGGTTTACGACGATTGCATTCAATGGACGCGTTCTGCGGCGGGAGAGGGTGGAGGCGAATTATGGCTCGGATCCGGAAAAAGGGTCGTCTTCAATCGCGGCTCGGTTTGTTTGCTTCGGCGATCGTGATGATTTTACTGTTTTGTGTGCCCGCAAGATCGTCCGATATTGAAAACCTTGCCAAGGATTTGCTGTCGGAGCAGGCACTGGTTGAGCTGGAACGTCTCAATGAAGCCCTTCTGAGCCATGACGTGGCTTACTTTCGCCAAACCTTCGATCCCAGGGTGGTGAAAAACGGATTTGACCAGTCGATGGCGCAGGTATTCGCCATGGTGCCGGAAAGCGGGTTTGTCGAACGGGAAATGGGGAGTGCTCGGGCGGCCACATATGAGCCGGTTTTAAGTTTCAGCGGCGACGCATCTTCGCATACCGACTACAGGGTTGAGTACCAGTATGAGTTCGCCGACGCCTGGCTTTATGTTTCCGTTCTGTTCCGAGAGCAGGCGGGAAAGTTGGTATTGCGGAACCTCAATGTGAACCGTTTGCCCGAAGACCTAAGGGTGATCAATGCCTTTCACCTAGAGGGCAAACCAATTTCCGGTTACCTGTTTTTGGCGGGCATGGCATTAACCAGCATCTTTGTCCTGGGAAGCTTCGTCTTTGCCCTCATTCAGGTAAAGGGAATTGGCAAGAAGTTGCTATGGGGCTTTTTCATTTTGCTATGTGTCGGGAGCATTGACTTAAACTGGACGACGCAGGCCTATCATATTGCCTTGGTGAAGGTGAGTTTGTTCGGCTTTGGGTTCGTGCAAGCAAGTTCCTTAGGCCCATGGATGATGAGCCTGTCATTTCCCCTGGGAGCCACTGTTTTCTGGCTAAGGCGATGGTGGGTCAAAAGGAAGAAACCGGTGGACCGGCTGAGTGACACAAGCGGTCGAGCGGCTTAGCGGCACCCGAAATCGGTTTTGCCCCCTTGCCCCTTTAACTAGCGGATAAAGCGGATCCATTGCCACAGGTTCAAGAGGGCGGCGAGGGAGGAGGCCACGTAGGTGAGGGCGCAGGCCTTTAGGATGCGCCGGGCCGCCGGCATGTCCTTGGCCGGCAGGTAGCCGCCATGCTCCAGGATCGGCAGGGCGCGTTTGAAGGAGGCGTCCAGCTCCACCGGCAGGGTGACCAGATGCACCACCACCGAGGCGCCCATGGTGGCCAGGCCGGCGCCCACGCCCAGCAGGGCCGGGGCGGGGGCTTGGCTGACCCCCCCCAGGCCCAGGGAGGCGAAAATGGCGATGGAGCCCACCTTCTGCAGCCAGGCCGTGGCCTTGACCAGGCGCCCGCGGGTGCGCAGGGCGGCATAGCCGTCCCGGTCCTGCAGGGCATGGCCCACCTCGTGGGCGGCCACCACCACGGCGGTCAGGGACCGTCCGTCCAGGTTTTCCTGGCTCAAGCGCACCGCCTTGCCCTCCGGGTCATAGTGGTCACCGGCCGCCGTGGCCTCTACGGTCACCTCAGCCAGTCCGCCTTCATCCAGTAGATGCCGCGCCAGCTCGCCCCCGGTACCGGGAAAGTCCGGCCGGGGCACGTTGTACCGGGACAGCACCCACTTGGCCCACAAGGACGGCCCAAAAACCATGGCCAGCACGGCGAGAATGAGCAACACATAAGGCACGGGGCAAGGCTCTGAAACGTTCGATCACTGCCCTAGATCTGGTCGCCCGCACCCATGAATTCAAACCCCCAATGGGGGACAGTACGGCTGCCTCGCGAAGTTTGGGACGGTGCTCCTAACGTCCTTTCTTGAAGGCGCCCAGGATGCCGCGGGCCAGGGCACGGCCCAGGGCGGTGCCCAGGCTGCGCAGCAGGCTGTTGGTCATGGCTTCGCCGGAGCTTTGCCGGCGGGAGGAAGTGCCGGAAGATGACGTGCGGCGCGAGCCGCTGGTTGGGACACTGCCGCCGGATTTTTTCTTGCCCCGTTTTTTCGCCGCCTTGGCCCGTTCGGCGTCGGCAGCGGCGTCGGCGGCTTTCTGGGCCCGCTCGGTGAGAATCTCGTGGGCCGAGCGGCGGTCCAGGGCCTTGTCGTATTTGCCGGCCAGGGGGCTGGCGGCGATTATGGCGCGGCGCTCCTTGGGCTTGGCCGGGCCCAGGCGGGAGCCGGGCGGGCGGATCAGGCTGCGCTGCACGATGCTGGGGGCGCCCTTGCCCTGCAGGGTGGAAACCAGGGCTTCGCCCAGGCCCAGTTCCTTGACCGCCTCGGCGGCGGAAAACTTGGGATTGGGCCGGAAGGTGTCGGCCGCGGCCTTCACCGCCTTTTGGTCCCGCGGGGTGAAGGCGCGCAGGGCATGCTGGAAGCGGTTGCCCAGCTGGCCCAGCACCGTGTCGGGGATGTCCAGGGGGCTCTGGGAGACGAAGTAGACCCCCACGCCCTTGGAGCGGATCAGGCGCACCACCTGCTCGATCTTTTCGATGAGCGCCTTGGGCGCGTCCTTGAACAGGAGATGGGCCTCGTCGAAAAAGAACACCAGGCGCGGCTTGTCGGGATCGCCCACCTCGGGCAGCTCCTCGAAGAGTTCGGCCAGCAGCCACAGCAGGAAAGTGGCGTAAAGGCGCGGGGAAAGCATCAGTTTGTCGGCGGCAAGTATGTTGACCGTCCCCATGGGCTCACCCCCGTTGCGGCCGTCCGGGTCGGGCTGGGTGGTCATGAAGTCGGCCAGGTGCAGCGCCGGCTCACCGAAAAAGTTGGCGCCGCCTTGCTGCTTCAAGGTCAAAAGCCGGCGCTGGATCGCCCCCACCGAGGCGGTGGAGACCCGGCCGTATTTGAGGCTGAGGTCCTTGGCGTTCTGCCCCACATGGGTCAAGAGGCTGCGCAGATCCTTCAGGTCCAGGAGCAAAAGGCCCTCGTCGTCGGCCAGTTGAAAGGCCACGGCCAAGACCCCTTCCTGGGTGTCGTTGAGCTCCAAGAGGCGGGACAGCAGCAAGGGGCCCATTTCCGAGACCGTGGTGCGGATGGGATGGCCCTGCTTGCCGAAGAGGTCCCAGAACACCACGGGCGGCGCGCCGAATTCATAAGCCTCCAGACCGATGGTCTCGGCCCGTTCGGCCAGCTTGGGGTTGGGTGTCCCGGGTTGGGAGAGGCCGGAGAGATCGCCCTTCACGTCGGCCATGAAAACCGGCACGCCGGCCTTGGAAAAGCCCTCGGCCAGGATCTGCAAGGTGACCGTCTTGCCCGTGCCTGTGGCCCCGGCGATCATGCCGTGCCGGTTGGCCAGCTTAAGGTTCAGGAACTGCTGGCGCAGGGGCGGCGCGCTGGTGCCGCCGATGAAAATCTTGCCCACCGCCGGATCGGCCGTGCTGGCCGCGGACTTTTTCGACGATACCTGCTTGAGCGGATTTGCCGATTTGGCCATGGCCGGTCCCCCCTGAAAAATCCCCGCTGAAAACGCCCCCCAGAAAACGCCCCCGTCATTGCTAGCAGCGCCGGGCCTTGATCTCAATGGTGCAGTTGACGGCCCGTGTTTGGAACGGCCAATGCTAATCCCAGGTCATGTTTATCCTTGGCATTCAAAGAGGTCTAGAGTGTACCGCGCGGGTAGGATAGACTGGCCGCAAGCAAAAGACGTTCAAAGAGCGAAAAAAAGGGGAGGAGAGCCATGACCGTTTATTTTATCGCCGAAGTGAAGGTGACCGACGACAGCTGGGTGCCGTCCTACGCGGCGGTGGTGCACGACATCGCGGCGAAACACGGCGGTAAATACCTGTCGCGCAGCGCCAACATCACCACCATGGAAGGGGCGCCCAGCGATACCACCCTGATCGCGACCATCCAGTTTCCCGCCATGGAGAACATGCAGGCTTTTGTGGATGATCCCGACTACGCGCCCCATTTGAAGGCCCGCATCGACGGCTCGGAATCCCGGGTCCGGGTGATCGACGACACGGACGTGGCCGGTACCATTCCCTATCTGGGCAAGGCCTGAGACCGTTCCCCTGTGACGAAAGCGGAAGTGAGAGCCGGCCAATCCATCGGCTTTGGCCGGTGACGACTTATATCGGTGACGACTTGAGAGAGGGCGGAATGGCAACGGTTCATTCCTTGAATGCCGAGGGCCGGCAGTTCGTGCCGTTCGATTCCCTTTGGCAAATGGCGATCGATGTTCCCTATTCCTTTTTGGTGCGGGACGGGGTGCTGGCCTGGTCCTGCGGCCAATTGGCGCTGGACGCCAAGTCCCAGGTGATGGCGCCCGGCGATCTGCCCGGGCAAAGCCGGGTCGTGGCCGATTACATAAAGGAGATTTTGGGCCGTGGCGGCCTGGCGCCGGAGGCCGTGGCCAAGCTGCTGCTTTATTATGTGCCCGACGACGGGCCGGGCGACGAGAGTGCCCGTGACGGCATGATGGCGATTTTCAGGGACGCCTTCGGACCCAACTGCCTGCTGGTGCCGATCCCGGTCCCTTATTATTACTACGATGGCGTGATGCTTGAGGTCGACTTGTTTTGCGACAGCGGGCGGAGCCTGTTGCAGTCGAGGCCCAGCGGGACGGAAAGCGACGGCGGTTTGGGCTTGGTTTTGGAGGCGGTGGCCGGGCAGTCCCACCTTTGGCTCACGGCGCGGGGGCGCCTGGCGGATTGGCAGGGCGGCGGCCTGAGGTCCCTGTCGTCCTTCGTGCTCGACCAAGGCGTGGATTGGTCCACGGCGCTGAGTCAGCACTGGTTCGCCCCCACGGCGGACCTTGCCGCCTTTAGCGATCTCTTGACCCATGGAGAGCCGGAAAGCAGCGGCCCCATCCTGGACCTAGGTGCCGTGGTGGCCAGCGGGGCGCGGAGCGATGAGGTGGTGGCCCACCTGTTGTTTGCCAGGCCCGGCGAGGCGCCCGTGTTTCACGAGATGGGGCGCGAGGAGGGGGTCTATCTGGTCACGCGCCAGTGCGGTGTCATGACCTGGATTCAGGCCCGGGCCCTGGAGGACACCCTCGGCTTGGTGCCCCAGACCGAAATCGTGATGGCCGCCATCGCCCGCAAGCTTGCCGAGCTGGGCCTGGACTTCTCCCACGTGGTCAAATCCACCACCCACTATGTGGGCGGCAGCACGGCGGCCGAGTTGCACGACAACATGGCGGTGCGCAACGCCTATTATCAAAAGCCGGGGCCGGCCTCCACCGGTTTGCCGGTTTTCGGTTTCGCCGACCCGGCCAGCCGGGTGGTAGTGGATCTCACCCTGGTTTGCCGCGGGGAGACGGACCCCGGGACCTGATTGAAGGGAAGCAGGCCGAGACCGGCCTAGGTGGCGCGGCCGCGCGGCCCGAAGAAGAGCCAGACGATCAGGCCCAGGACAGGCAAGAGCAGGATGGCCAGCACCCAAAGGACCTTGCCGCCGTTGGAAATGCTGCTTTGCACCACGTTGATGATGGCCCAGACGTCCAGCGCCAGGATGATCAGGCCAAAAATACCCCCGACTTCAATGCCCATCGCGCGAATTCCCTTTCCCCTCGCCAGTTTCAACCCATGCTATGGGACCCCTGCTGGGGAGTAAAGTGGCGCTCACCCATCCGAGCGGGGCGGACGGGCCACGTAGGCCGTGCGCAATCCCGGCTGGAAGCCCAGCTTTTCATAGAATTGATGCACGCCCGGGTCGGCGCGTCCGCTCTGCAGCAGCACGTGAAAACAATCCTCCGCCCAGGCTTTTTCCAAGGCGGCGGCGATCACGGCCCGGCCATGGCCCCGGCGTCGATGGGCCGGGTGGGTCACCACGTTCTCCAAAAAGCCGTGCTGGCGCCCGCCGCGCAGCGGGTTGGGCGCGGTGATCAGGGTGCAGGTCGCGGCGAGGGGCGGACCGGCCCCGGTTCCGGCGGGAGAGACGAAGACATAAAGGCCCTCCCGCGCCAAGGTCGCCTGCCAAATCCCCTCAACCCGGCCCGGCCCCGCCGCCGCGCTGACCGGACTGGCCGCGAAAAGCGCCAGCAAATGCGGCAGATCGGACTGTGTGGCCAGCCGGGCGCGGGGCAAATCGAACACGGGACACTTCCATGGCTAGCAAGACGGGGCGGGTGGTTCCAATTACGCTCAGGCTGCCCCGATTCGTCGCCAGTGGCAAACTTCGAGCCCTAATTACAGCGCCCCCTAATTACAGCGCCCCTTAGTTACATCGCACTGAGTGCGTGGTGACGTAGCCGGAGCTTTGGCCTTGCCGGACGTGGGTGGGGCGGGGGAAGCTGCGTTCCGGGGCGTTGTCGCAGAGGGTCAGGATGTTGCTGTCCAGGCGATAAATGCCCTTCCAGACACCGCGCAGGAATTCCGAGTCCGTCTGGATGAAGTTGATGGTGGCCGGGCGCAGTTTGGGATTGATGCTGAAGGTGCCGCCAAAGCGCCGCCAGCCCTTTTTCACGATCTCGAAATGGTTGTCGTGGAAGGTGATGTATTGGCCCTGGATGATCGGCGCCTCGCAGCCCGATATCATGGCCGAGGCGGTGTACCAGGTTCCCTCCAGCTCGGTAATCTCCGAGGGCAGATATTCGTCGGCATAGATTTGCGCCTCCACATGACGCTTGGTCGAGATGGACGGGCCGACGGGGATTAAGCTGGTCATGGTAGCCTCCTGGTTCAATAGATGCTTCTTGGTTTCATACCTGGCTTGGATGTGGGGGCCGGAAGTGGCGAAATCCTCGCCTTTGCATGAACTTGCGGTCATTTGCCTAGGACCGGCCTGAATGGACTGGAATCCCTGAATAAGCGGGACACGGGGGCAGGTGGCCCTTGCCTTCGACGCGGACTTGACCGACAGTAGCGCCGCTTTTTCACAACGGAGGGATCGATGAGCGACGCCGAGACAACTTTTGGATCGCACAGCGAATTTGGCCGCCTGCGCGAGGTGGTGGTGGGCTCGGCCCAGAACCTGCATCTGCCGCCCTATGGCAAGGACCTGTCGCACTATAATCCGGAGCTGCGCGACGGCTTGCTGGCCAATGGGCAGCGCCCCCTGGACGTGGCCGCCACCTTTCCCGAGCGCCACGCCGCCACCGTGGAGCAGATGGAGGGCGTGGCCGCCACCTATGAGCGCTTCGGCGTCAAGGTGCACCGGCTGCGGCCCTATAGGCCCGAGGAAACCCAGTATCTGGGCCACCTGCAGGCGGGCTGGTCCCAGTTGTATCCGGCCGATCCGGTTTTTGTCGTCGGCAAGCACTTCATGGAAATCTCCATCCGCCGGGCCTATCGCCGCAAGGAGGTGTTTCCCCTGCGCGACATCGTCCTGCCCATGATCGAGGCGGACCCGGAGGCCCACTATGTGGCCATGCCGCCCTCGGCGCCCTGGACGCCCTCGGGGGAGGGGCCGGGGCCGTTCCTGGAAGGCGGGGACATCCTGGTCCACGGCCAGGATATCATCGTCGGCCACGGGGAGCTTTGTTCCAACCCGGCCGGGGTGGCCTGGCTGAAGCGCTATATCGAGCGCTGGGGCTATCGGGTGCATCCCATGGAGATCCGCGGGCCGATCCTCCATGCCCTGGGCGTTATGTGCCTGCTGCGCGAAGGGCTGCTGATGGCCTATCTGCCCGCCTTGAAGGACGGTCTGCCCGAGCCGGTGAAGGATTGGGAGGTGATCGAGCTGACCGAGGCGGAGATGAACGCCCATGCCACGGTGGGAGTCAGCTTGGACGATCAGCACTATATGATCGACCCGCGCTTTAACCGGGTGATGGACGAAATGGGCCGCCGCGGCGTGGAGCCCGTGCCCACGCCCTGCGACGCCATCGGCTTTTGGGGCGGCGCCATCCGCTGCATCACCCTACCGCTCCGCCGGGACCCGGCTTAGTCCAGTATTCATAGTTGAGGTTTGTGACCATGCTCGATAACCAGCTTGCCGATGATATCCTGAGCGCCGTGGCCGACGGCTTTGGGCAACAGGTGGCCTTTACCCAGGATTTGGTGCGGCTGCCGTCGCTGCGGGGGCAGGAGCATACGGCTCAGGACTTCCTGTTCGAGGCCATGCGGTCGCGGGACTGGGCAATGGACCGCTGGGCTATCGACGTGGCCGATATCGAGGGGCATCCGGGTTTTTCCCCCGTCAAGGTGAACTACGACAACGCCATCAACGTGGTGGGCACCCACCGGCCGCGGGAGGACAAGGGCCGCTCCCTCATCCTCAACGGCCATGTGGACGTGGTGCCCGTGGGGCCGTCGGACATGTGGTCCAGGCCGCCTTTTGAGCCCCATATCGAGGGGGACTGGATGTATGGGCGCGGTTCCGGGGACATGAAAGCGGGCTTGGTGGCCAACATCTTCGCTCTGGATGCCCTGAAGCGCCTGGGCTATCAGCCCGCCGCCCGGGTGCACGTGCAGTCGGTGACGGAGGAGGAGTGCACGGGCAATGGCGCCCTTTCCTGCCTGCAGCGGGGCTATCGGGCCGAGGCGGCCATCATCCCCGAGCCCGAGGACGACAAGCTGGTGCGGGCCAACGTGGGGGTGATCTGGTTCCGGGTCCACCTGCGCGGCCTGCCCGTGCACGTGCGCGAGGCCGGTGCCGGCGCCAACGCCATCGAGGCCAGCTTCCCCATTATCCAGGCCCTGCGCGCCCTGGAAGAAAAGTGGAACGCGCAAAAATCCGGGCGGCCTCATTTTGACGACTTGGACCATCCCATCAATTTCAACGTGGGGAAAATTGCCGGCGGGGACTGGGCCTCGTCGGTGCCCGCCTGGTGCTCCTTCGACTGCCGCATCGCCCTCTTCCCCGGCTGGTCTCCGGCGGAAAAGGCCCGGGAGATCGAAGCGGCGATCCAGGCGGCCTCGGCCAAGATCCCCTTCCTGGCCAACAATCCGCCCCAGATCGAATGGAATGGCTTTTTCGCCGAGGGCTACGTGCTGGAGGAAGGCTCCGTGGCCGAGCAGACCCTGGGCCGTGCTCACGCCAAGGCCTATGGCAAGAGTTTGGAGAGCTTCGTCACCGCCGGCTATTTGGATGGCCGGGTGTTCGTGCTCTACGGCGACTGCCCCTGCCTGGTCTACGGCCCCTATTCGGAAAACATCCACGGCTTCGACGAACGGGTCAGCCTCAGCTCCCTGCAACGCGTCACCGGCTCCATCGCCCTTTTCATCGCCGAGTGGTGCGGGCTGGAGAAGGCGGGGTGAGCGATTTAGGGTTTGGTTCGAAGTGTTTTGGTTATGGAAGCGTGCGATTTGACCCAGCCTTGTGTTTCCGGGCAAACCCATCCAAGCAGGGTTATAATTTCGTGATAGGTCTGGGACAAATTCAGTTTGAATAGAGGTTCATGATGAAAAACCCGGTTTCTGAATTCCAGCACCCGATAAGCCATCTTGTGGACGTCTTTTCTGGAAAGATGTTTTGGTAATCTAGGGAAAGTACTCTTTAGATGCTTGCTCCAAATTTTGGCATTGTACCCACCTTTCAATAAAGAAACCCAAAATCCGAGTGACATTCCCGCGACAATGTCGTCTGAATTGATTGCAATCCCTTGATTTAGAAGGCGTTTCTTGACCTGGTTTAGTTCATCCTGAGATCTTAAGTTTAGAAACGAAGCCGCGCTCTTGGACTGCCACCAGTTTTGGCCAAATTCAAGAACAAGTGCTTGGCTAATAACGTTTCTTAACGCTACTTCGACCATTTGAATTGGAAAATGAAAGCTCTGGCCAATTTTGATGTTCCACAAGTAAAGTTGAATGGCCTTTTCTGGTACGAACGCCGAAGCATAAAGATAGGGTCTTAAACGGGCTGGTGATACAGTTCGATCAAATGCTTGAATTAGTCCCCCGTGAAGAATTCGGGACGCCGCGGCTAATCTGAGCTTTTCGCTTTCCTGAAGTAACCGTTTTTGCAAGAAGTCGGCGTTGCGGGCATTGT
>JANQKX010000114.1 GCA_028280915.1 Kiloniellaceae bacterium | reverse complement strand
GACTTCCTGAATGGAGGCCGCGCTGGAACCGGCCTTTTCCGTGGCGGGTTTTGGTGTTGCCGCGGCCTTGCCAGTGGAACCGGACGGGGGAACGCTGCTACCCGCTTTTGCCGGCGCCTGGGGTTTGGCATCTGTGTCTTTGGTGCTGCTTTCTTTGGCACTGGCGTCTTGGGCGGTTCCGGATTTAGCGGTCTCCATCGACGGGCTTTCCCCTGAGGGAGTGGCGCTGGATTTCAAGAGGCTGGCTTCCAAGGTGATGGTGTTGGCCGCGGCGGCCTTGAGGATGTCGGCGTGGTGGCTTTCCGGGATGGCGCCCCGCTCTTTCCAGCCCTGTACCGTGCTGACGGGCACGTCGAGCTTGGTGGCCATGGGGCGGATGCCGCCGAACTTGGCGATCACCTCTTCGGCGGCCGAAGACGCGCCGCCGCTCGAGGCGGTCTCGTTTGCTTGCCCGGTGTCAGTTTGTCCGGCGCTTGATTGT
Source organism: Kiloniellaceae bacterium (assembly GCA_028280915.1). Classification (GTDB taxonomy): domain Bacteria; phylum Pseudomonadota; class Alphaproteobacteria; order Kiloniellales; family Kiloniellaceae; genus JANQKX01. The sequence goes on along the minus strand of JANQKX010000114.1, from coordinate 9,423 downwards.
GATGTGTCAGACTTGGCCGCAGGCTTCGCCCCGGTTCCGGTCCTGCCGCCAGATTTCTTTTTGTCTGAAGACGCCATAACACCCCATCTATCCCTGTTTGACCCTGGACCGGGTTTTCATCGCCGACCAATATGACCGCTCCATGGCTGTTGTTCAATCAAGACAAGCAAGCAAGGCGTTTTGATTGGGCGCGGCCGCGACTTTGATGCCCTTCCAGGAAAGTTGCCCTATCTTAGCCTCGACTGCCGGGCTAAGGCAAAGGGCCAAAACAAATTTTGCCTCATGGGTCAGACCCGCTTCCTCCATCAGGCGCACGAAGGCCGCGCCGGTGCGCGGCGAGAACAGCATGACCGCGTCGACCTGCTTGTTTCGGAGGGCTGCAATTACCGGAGGAGGCAATTCCCGCGCCGGTTCGGCGTCATAGAGTACGATGCGGCGCAGGCAGAACCTTGCTTGTTCCAGATCCGATTTCAGGTCGCCGGCCGTGGCGCTCGCGGCGGGCTGGAAAAGGGCGCCGGCTTGGGGCGACAAGCGGTCAACGATCAAGCGGGCCAAGGCGCTTACGTCCCCGTCGGCGGAGTGGACGTGATCGAATCCCCGGTTGGCGGCTTCCCGGGCCGTGGCGGCGCCGACGGTGAAGGCCGGCAAGTCCCGCCGGGGACAGCGCTGGGCAAACACCCGAACCCCGTTGGCCGAGGTGAATACCAGGGCCTGAACACCGGCCAGGTCGATGGGGGCCGTTTCGCTGGGACGGGGCACGATGGTCAGCATCGGGGCCAAAAGGCTTGTGTGACCTCGCGCCGCCAGCGCCGCTTCGAGGGGGCGGGCGTCTTCCAAGGGTCGGGTAATCAAAACCTGCACGGGACGGGTGCCCTCGCTGAGGGTTTTTTCAAATGCTAGTCGGCGGCAAAAAAGCTCTTGAAGGCCTCGGCGGCGTCAGAGGTCTGCGCTCCGGCCTCGAGGGCCTCGCCCGCGGCTTTGCCCAGGGCTGCTGCCTCGGCGATGGGTCCCGCCCGGCTGTCGCGCACCACGGCGCTGCCATCGGGCAGGGCGATCAGGGACTGCAGACGCAAGGTGCCGTTCTGGCCGTCGATTTCCCCGTAGGCGGCAATGGGGGTGCGGCAAGATCCGTCCAATTCGGCCAGGCAGGCCCGCTCGGCCGTCACCCGCCAATGGGACTCCGCGTGGTCCAGGGGCTGGACCAGGGCCAAGGTGGCCTCGTCGCCCTGGCGGGTCTCCAGGCCGATGGCGCCTTGGGCCACGGCGGGCAACATCTCGTCGATACCGAGGGGGCAGGTCATCTGAGCGGCGAGGCCGAGACGGTTCAGCCCGGCCACCGCGAGCAGGGTGGCGTCCACCTCGCCGGCTTTGAGTTTTTTCATGCGGGTGCCCACGTTGCCGCGCAGGGTCTGTACCCGCAAATCGGGCCGGGCCAGTTTTACCAAGGCCTGGCGCCGCAAGGACGCCGTGCCCACCAGCGCGCCGGCGGGCAGCTCTGCTAAGGTCTGCTCGCCCCGGCTGAACCAGGCGTCCCGCGGGTCCTCGCGGGGCAGGATCACCGAGATTTCCAGGCCGTCCGGCAGCCAGGTGGGCACGTCCTTCATGGAGTGCACGGCCACGTCGATACGGCCGTCCAGCAGGGCTTCTTCGATTTCCTTGGTGAAAAGGCCCTTGCCGCCAATCTCCGAGAGGGGGCGGTCACGTATCTTGTCGCCCGTGGTCTTGATGACCACAATCTCGATAGCCGTGTCCTTGTCCAGGGCGGGATGGGCCGCGCGCAGGCGCCCGGCCACCTCGTGGGCCTGGGCCAAGGCCAGGGGGGAGCCGCGGGTGCCCAGGCGGATCTGGGCTTTTTCAGAGGAGCTGTGGTTTGTCATCGGGCAAGCTTTACGGCTTCCTGGGTCGTCGCGCAAGCGGGTGAGCGGCGCTCCGTGCCACTTTTCATTGCCGCGTAAGAAAGATAAAAGACCAAGATTGAGGCCCGTCCGGCGCAGTGCCCTTGGACCGGGGGGCCCTGGTTTGATGTAGCGGATGTGAGACGATGAATTACCGTGACGGCTTGCACAAGGATATTGGTCAGGTTCACCCGGTGGGCCCGGAAATCTATGTCATGCCCATGTGGACCGAGGACTATTGCGCCTATCTGGTGGAGCAGGTGGAGGCCCAGCATGCGTTCAAACGGGGTCAGGGCTATGCGGGGACCGGGGAAAACAAAAAGATCCGCACCACCGACGTGCGCCTCGACGACCTGCCACAGGTTTATGAAGGTTACGTGCACACCTTCAACAATCTGCTGCACAACATCATCAAAAAGATCTGGCTGGTGAAGCTGGATCACAGCGATGCTTTTTTCACCCGTTACACCATGGACGGCCAGCGACAGCTGCTGCCCCACATGGACCATTCCAGCATCGTCAGCATGACCATCAAGCTGAACCAAGACTATGAGGGCGGGTCCTTGCATTTCATCCGGCAAAAGCTGGCCAACACCCACATGCCCGTGGGTCACCTGGTGTTTTTTCCCAGCGGCTGTACCCATATCCACGAGGTAACGCCCCTGACCGGCGGCAAACGCTACGCCATTACCTTTTGGACCCAGCCGCGGCCGCCGGCGGCCTGACGGTCGATCAGGGCCATAGAAGTCGAAAAAATGATCGTTTTGGGCATTGAGACCAGCTGTGACGAAACGGCGGCGGCGGTGGTGCGGGCGCCGCGCCAGGTGCTGGCCAACCGGGTGCTGTCCCAACTGGACGAGCACCGACCCTTTCAGGGCGTGGTGCCCGAGGTGGCGGCGCGCAGCCACCTGGACCATCTGGACCGCATCATCGGCGAGGCAATGGCCGAGGCGGGCCTGGACTTCGACGACCTGGACGGCGTGGCGGCCACGGCCGGGCCGGGACTGATCGGCGGTGTTTTTGTCGGGGTCATGGCGGCCAAGGCCATCGCCCTGGCGCGGGGCCTGCCCTTTATCGCCGTCAATCACCTGGAGGGTCATGCGCTCACCCTGCGCCTGTGCCAGGAAACGGATTTTCCCTACCTCTTGCTGCTGGTCTCGGGCGGCCATTGCCAGCTGCTGACCGTTGAGGGGGTGGGGCGCTACCGCAGGATGGGGGGGACCATCGACGACGCGGTGGGGGAGGCCTTCGACAAGACCGCCAAGTTGCTGGGCCTGGGTTACCCCGGCGGCCCCTTGGTGGAACAGGCGGCCAGAAAAGGCGACCCGGCGCGCTTTGATCTGCCCCGGCCCATGATCGGCCGGGACAATCTGGATTTTTCCTTTTCCGGCCTCAAAACCGCCGTGCGGCACGCGGTCATGGCCCTGGGGCCTGATGGCCCCACGGCGCAGGACCGGGCGGATCTGGCGGCCAGCTTTCAAGCGGCCGTGGCCGACGTTTTGGCGGACCGCTGCCGCCGGGCCCTGGGGCAGTTTGCCCGCGACACAGGCCAAAAGGGGCCCCTGGTGGTGGCCGGTGGCGTGGCGGCCAATGGTTTCCTGCGGGATCGCCTGGGGGCGGAGGCGGCGCGTTGCGGCACGGTCATGGCGGCACCGCCCCTGTCCTTGTGCACGGACAATGGGGCCATGATCGCCTGGGCCGGGTTGGAACGGCTGCGGCTTGGCCTGACCGACCCCATTGAGTTTCGCCGCCCGCCCCCGCTGGCCGCTCGAAGAACTGGCCCCTTAAGGAATTGGGCCGCTGATGAGAATTTTCGGCCGCCCGGTTTGCCTCTGCCGGGCCATGGCGTAGTCTGGGGTTATGACTGAGATGCAAAAGATCACTATCGTGGGGGCCGGCGCCTGGGGCACGGCGCTGGCCACCTGCCTGCGGCGCGCCGGGCGGGATGTGACTCTGTGGGCGCGGCGGGCGGAGGTGGCCGAGGCCATCAACCAGCAGCATCAAAACCCCGACTATCTGCCGGGCGTGGATCTGGACCCGGCCATCACGGCGAGCGACGATCTCGCCGTGGTGGGGCGGGCGGACGCGGTTCTGCTGGTAACACCGGCCCAACAATTACGTGCGATTTTGGAGCGACTGGCCGGGCAATTGCCCGCGGGCTGCCCCTTGATCGTATGCTCCAAGGGCATCGAGCAGAGCAGCGGCCGTCTCATGAGCGAGGTGGTTGCCGAGGTCTGTCCGCAAAACCCCGTTGCCGTCCTCTCCGGGCCGAACTTTGCCAAGGAAATCGCCCGGGGCCTGCCGGCGGCCACCACTCTGGCGGTGCGGGACACGGAGCTGGGCGCCAGCTTGGTGGGAGCTCTGGGCAGTCGCACCTTCCGGCCCTACTGGTCCGACGACCCAATGGGCGCGGAAATCTGTGGCGCGGTCAAGAACGTCATGGCCATCGCTTGCGGCATCGTGGCCGGGCGGGATCTGGGGGACAATGCCCGGGCGGCGCTGATCACCCGCGGCTTGGCGGAGATCGGACGCTTGTGTCTGGCCAAAGGCGGCCGGGTGGACACCTTGATGGGTCTTTCGGGGCTCGGCGATCTGACCTTGACCTGCTCGGCCATGCAGTCGCGCAATTTCTCCCTGGGCTTTGCCTTGGGGCAGGGCCGCGCCCTCAAAGCGATCCTGAGCGAACGGGCCAGCATCACTGAAGGGGTCTTCTCGGCTCAGGCCATCGCCCACCTGGCCGAAGAATTGAACCTGGACATGCCGATCACCGAAGCGGTCAACGCGGTTCTGCATAAATCGGCGAAAATCGAACCGGTTATCGAAGGATTGCTTGCCCGGCCCTTCAAGGCGGAGCATATCTAACAGCCCGTTATCTTAAACATCGCTGTTTCGTGCCGGGGACGGAGCGGTCCTGTTTTTAGTTTCACTGATCAGGGGGAGCGAGAATGTATTTTGCGATCTATTGCGTGGACAAACCCGACCAGGGCCAAGTGCGGGCCGACAACCGGCAAGCCCACTTGGACTACCTCAATGCCCACAAGGATCAGGTTCATGTGGCCGGTCCGCTGATCTCGGACGACGGCGGGACCATGCTCGGCAGCCTCTTGATCATGGAATTCGAGGACAAGGCGGCGGCCGAGGCCTTCGCCGAGGCAGATCCTTACAAAAAAGCCGGCTTGTTCCAGTTCGTGGATATCCACACTTGGAAAAAGGTATTGTAGGGAAAAAGCAGTCTGGCCCGGCCCGGGTGGAACATCGTTGAGGGAGGGGAGAAATAGAAAGCCATGGCGTATTGGTTGATGAAATCCGAACCCGGCACCTGGTCTTGGGACGATCAGGTCAAGGCGGGTGTGGCGGAATGGGACGGGGTGCGGAACTATCAAGCCTCCAACAACATGAAGGCCATGGCTTTGGGGGATCGCTGTTTTTTTTACCATTCAGTAAAAGAAAAGCAGGTTGTGGGCATCGTCGAGGTGGCCAAGCTGTATTACCCCGACCCCACCGACGCCAGCGGTCGGTTCGGCATGGTGGACGTGAAGGCCCTTTATCCCATGAACAGACCGGTCACTCTGGCAGAAATCAAGGCGGAGCCGCGCCTGTCGAATTTGGCCTTGGTGCGCCAGTCCCGCTTGTCGGTGGTGCCGGTCGCCGATGACGAATGGGCCTTGATCTGCGCCATGGGCGAGACGCCCGCTTAACTTTGGTTTGTGGTCCTCTTGATGAGGGCCGCGAGGGCGTCGAGCAGTTCCTGGGCCTGGGGACCGTCGTGGATCTTGTGGGTCAACACTACTTCCATGGCTTGGGCGTGGGCCTCCACCACCGGCCAGAGGGTGGCGGGAAAGGCGTCGCCTTCCTGGAAGGGACGCAAAAACTCGCAGAGCAACTTAGCGACTTCGGTGAGCAAGGGGTAGCCGAAGGTGGCGGCTTGGCCCTTGATGTCATGCCCCACCGCAAAGATGCGGGCCACATGGGTCGCTGTGTCGCCGTTCTCTGCGCTATCCTGGGCACGGGCCTGGGACAGACTGTCGCGAATTCGGGAGATGTCGTTGGCGGCCAGTTCGTCGTATTGCTGCTTCAGCGTTTCCAGGGCTTTTTCCGCGTTGGCGGCCTTTTGCTCCGCCGTTGGGGACGGCGGCTTGCGCTCCTGGGGGCCGACAGGCGGCTCGCCCAAGGCGTCGATAAGGGGGTCCAGGGGTGCGCGGGCCATGATCAAAGTCGCAAAAACCGGGTCCAACTACCCTGGGCTTGGCCCAGGCCGGAGGGGGAGTATGCCCAGTTGCTCATGAAGAAGGCCTTAATGGATGGCAAGGCTGGTCCGATCCGGGGGCGTCCCGATCGCACGGCCCTGGATGCTTGTCTTGCGGCCAATAATGTAAATAATCAAGGCATGTGCACGGCCGTTTTGCGGCTCGGCGGGAGGAGCGTGAGCCGACCGCCGCCATTCACGTCAATCGAAACGAATCTAACGGCCGCGGGAGGGCCTAGAAGATGACGGACAATAAGGTATATCCGGTTTCCGAGGCGGTTGCGAGCGCGGCCTGGTGCAACGAGGCGGACTATTTCAAGCTATACGCGGCTTCCGTGGCGGATTCCGAGGCCTTTTGGGGCGAGCAGGGCAAGCGCATTCACTGGATGAAGCCCTATAGCCAAGTGAAGGACGTGAGCTACGGGCCCGAGGACGTGCACATCAAGTGGTACTACGACGGGACCACCAATGCCTGCTACAACTGCCTGGACCGGCACCTGCCGACCAAGAAGGATGATACGGCCATCATTTGGGAGGGGGATGACCCCTCCGTCGACGCCCACATCACTTATGGGGAGGCCTATGAAGCCGTCTGCCGTCTGGCCAACGCCATGAAGGCGCGGGGCTGCAAGCGGGGCGACCGGGTGACCATTTACATGCCCATGATCCCCGAAGCGGCCTACGCCATGCTGGCCTGCGCCCGGATCGGCGCCATCCATTCGGTGGTCTTCGGCGGCTTTTCCCCCGACGCCCTGGCAGGACGCATCCTGGATTGCGAATCCGACTTCGTGATCACCGCCGACGAGGGCCTGCGCGGCGGCCGCACCGTTCCACTGAAAGCCAACACGGACAAGGCGCTGGAACAATGCCCGGGGGTCAAGACCGTGCTGGTGGTCAAACGCACGGGCGGCGATGTGGGTTGGGTGCCGGGCCGGGACATTTGGTACCACGATGCCTGCGCCGAAGCCTCCGACGATTGCCCGGCGGAAGAGATGAACGCGGAAGACCCCCTGTTCATCCTCTATACCTCGGGCTCCACGGGCAAACCCAAGGGGGTTTTGCACACCACCGGCGGCTACATGGTCTATGCCTCCATGACCCATCAGTATGTCTTCGACTATCACGACGGGGAGATTTATTGGTGCACCGCCGACGTGGGCTGGGTGACCGGGCACAGCTACATCGTCTACGGGCCCCTGGCCAACGGGGCCACCACCTTGATGTTCGAGGGCGTGCCCAACTATCCCGACGCCTCCCGGTTTTGGCAGGTGTGCGACAAGCACAAGGTGGCGATCTTTTACACCGCGCCGACAGCCATCCGCGCCCTGATGCGCGAGGGCGATGATCCCGTCAAGGCCACCAGCCGGGAGTCCTTGCGCCTCTTGGGCACGGTGGGCGAGCCCATCAACCCGGAAGCCTGGGAGTGGTACCACAATGTGGTGGGCGGCGAAAAATGCCCCATCGTGGATACCTGGTGGCAGACGGAAACCGGCGGTATCTTGATCACGCCGCTGCCCGGCGCCACGCCGCTGAAGCCCGGCTCGGCCACGCGGCCGTTTTTCGGGATCAAGCCGCTTTTGGTGGATAACGAGGGACAGCCACTGGAAGGCGCCGCGGAAGGGAACCTCTGCATCGCCGATTCCTGGCCCGGCCAGATGCGCACGGTCTATGGGGATCACGAACGCTTCGTGCAGACCTATTTCTCCACCTACCCGGGGCGCTACTTCACCGGGGACGGTGCCCGGCGGGACGAAGACGGCTATTATTGGATCACCGGCCGGGTGGACGACGTGATCAACGTCTCCGGCCACCGCATGGGCACGGCCGAGGTGGAATCCGCGCTGGTCGCCCACCACCAGGTGGCCGAGGCGGCGGTGGTCGGGGCGCCCCACGACATCAAGGGGCAGGGCATCTATGCCTATGTGACCTTGAACGCGGGCGAGGAGCCCACCGAGGAGCTGCGCAAGGACCTGGTGAAATGGGTGCGCAAGGAAATCGGTCCCATCGCGTCGCCCGATTGGCTGCAGTGGGCGCCGGGCCTGCCCAAGACCCGGTCCGGCAAGATCATGCGGCGTATCTTGCGTAAGATCGCGGAGGACGATTTTTCCAATCTGGGCGATACCTCGACCCTGGCCGATCCCACGGTGGTGGACGATCTGATCGACAACCGCCAGAACCGGAATTGAAAGTAGATCAGGCGGTCAGGCACTGGGCCAGGCGGCGCACGGCGCTGGGGATGATCTCCTCGGGCACCCCGGCGTATCCCAGCAATAGGGCCTGTTTGACCGGCGGCTCCAGGTAAAAGCGGGAGAGGGCCGGGGCGACGATCCCGGCCCCGGCGGCCCGCCGCGCGGCGGCCTGGTCGTCCATACGGGCCAGGCAGGAATCCGTGAGCCAGGCGACCAAATGCAGGCCGGCTTCGTCGGGCGCCACCTGGCAGAGGCCGTTGAGGTGTTCCCGCGCGGCGGCCAGAAGGCAGGCCTGGCGGGCGGCGTAGAGCCGGCGCATGCGGCGGATATGGGCGGCGAAATGACCCTCGGCGAAGAACGCGGCCAAGGCCGGCTGGGCGGTGGTCGAGGGATGCTCGTCCATGGTGGCGCGGATGCGGATCATCTTTTCCGCCAAATCGGCGGGCGCCACCAGATAGCCCATGCGCAAGGCGGGGAAGAGCACTTTGGAAAAGGAACCGATGTAGATCACCCGGGCCGAGCGGTCCAGGCCCTGCATGGCCGAGAGGGGCCGGCCGCTGTAGCGGTATTCGCTGTCGTAATCGTCCTCCAGCAGCCAGGCCTTGCTGTCTTTCGCCCAGTCCAAGAGGGCCAGGCGGCGGGAGAGAGACATGACCGTGCCCAGGGGATAATGGTGGGACGGCGTGACGATCGCCATGCGGGCGTCCGGCGCCCGCCGCAGCCCCTCGTTCAAGGAGAGGCCTTGGTCGTCCACGGGGACGGGCACGGGCACCTGGCCGGCGGCGATCAAGGGGCCTTGCAGCCCGGTGTAGCCGGGGTTTTCGATCCACACCTTTTCGGCTGGATCCAATAGGGCGTTGACCGCCAGGCTGATGCTCTGCTGGGCGCCGCTGGTGACGATGATCTGGTCGGATGTGCAATCCACCGCCCGGGCGGCGCGCAGGTAATCGGCGATGGCAACCCGCAGGGGCCGGTGACCGGCCGGGCCATCGGAGCGCCAGAGATCGACCGACGGCCGGCGCCAGGCCCGGGCCAGCAGCCGGGTCCACACATCGAAGGGAAAACGCTCGATCTCCGGCGTGCCCAGGGCAAA
>JANQKX010000103.1 GCA_028280915.1 Kiloniellaceae bacterium | reverse complement strand
GATCCCTTCAACAGCCTGGGGCACGACGGCCTGGTGCACGACGGCCAGATCCTCAACGACGAGACCTTGGAGGTCTTGTGCCGCCAGGCGGTGGTGCAGGCCCAGGCCGGCAGCGACATGGTGGCCCCCTCGGACATGATGGACGGCCGCATCGGGCGCATTCGCCAGGCCCTCGACGGCGCCGACCTGGCCGACGTGCGCATCATGGCCTACAGCGCCAAGTACGCCAGCGCCTTTTACGGCCCCTTCCGGGACGCGGTAGGCTCGGGCGGTCATTTGGCCGGGGACAAAAAAACCTATCAGATGGACTATGCGAACACCGACGAGGCCCTGCGCGAGGTAGCGCTGGATCTGCAGGAAGGGGCCGACATGGTGATGGTCAAGCCCGGCCTGCCCTATCTGGACATCATCCGGCGGGTCAAGGATACCTTCCAGGCGCCCACCGCCGTCTACCAGGTCAGCGGCGAATACAGCATGCTCAAGGGCGCCGTGGCCAATGGCTGGCTGGACAACGATCAGGTGGTGATGGAAAGCCTCACAGCCTTCAAGCGCGCGGGCGCCGACGCCATCCTGACCTATCTGGCCGTGGAAGCCGCCGACCTACTGCGCGGCGGCTGACCACCGACATCCGGCTTAGGCGCCGCCTTCCAGCCAATCGGCGATCACCGAAATCTGGTCCAGCGTCTTGAGCCAGGGCGCGTGGCCGCAGCCCGCGAACTCGACCAGTTTCATGCCGGCGCGCCGTTGGGCCATTTCAGCCGCGGTTTCCGCCAGCAAGAGCTCGGATTCCGCGCCGCGCAGCACCAAGGTGGGCAGGGTTACCGGGTCCCAAAAGGCCCAGAGGTCCAGATCCTCCATCGCTCCCTGTTGAAACGGCACGGCGATGGCCGGATCGTAGTGCAGGGCCAAGCCGCCCGTCACCGGGACGGTGCTGTCCACGGTCACCTGGCGCCACTGGGCATCGCTCAGGGGCCCGAAGGGGCCACAACGGTCCCGCAAATAGGCTTCGGCCGCATTCAGATCGGGAAACACCGGATGATCGCTCACGTAAGTGGCGATATGTTCCAAGGCCGCCTTGGGCACAAAAGGCCCCACGTCGTTCAAGACCAGGCGTCTGATGGGCACGCTCTCCTGGGAGGCGATCACCATGGCGATCAAACCGCCCAAGGAAGTGCCGACCCAATCCACCGCCTTGGGCTGCCACCCTTTGATCAGCGCCATCATATCGGCCAGATATTGGGGCACGCCGTAAAGCGCCGGATCGGCCAAACGCTCGCTGAGGCCCCGCCCGGGCAGATCCACGCAGATCACCCGCCGACCGCGCGCCGCCAGCTCGGCGGCCAACTGATCGAAATCCGTGCAATTGCGGGTCAGCCCGTGCACGCAGACCACCGGATCCGTCGCCTCCCACGGCCCCCAATGGCGATAGGAGATCCGGTGGGAGCCGCCCTCATGGGCGCAGGTCACTTCCTCGATATGGTAGCGGCTCAAATCCCCCTCTCCCCCGGCAAGGCTCGGTCTAACCCAAGCCCAAGCGCTTCAACGGGGATTCGCCCGCCGTTTTGATGCCCCGGCGCAAGGCCCGCACCTCCGCGCCCAAGGCCACGTTGCCATCGCGCATGTAGGCTTCGTGGTTCTTTTCGATATCCCCTTGAATATAATAATAATTCACCATCAAGCCGGCCGATTGCTTCAGGCCGTTGGCGGAGCTGTCCGCGAGCCAGTTCAAGTGCTCCAAACGGGCGCCGTTTTTCAAATGGAAGTGGGCCACCGGATCGATGGGCCGACCGCGCTTGTCCTTGCTCAAAAGGTAACGCACGCCCAGGCGCAGCATGGGCTCCTTGATCGCCTTGGTGATCACCGGGTCCAGATGCCACCGAGGATCGGCCAGGACATTTTTGAGGGCCAGGTCCAGTTCATCACTGCCGCCCAGGGCCCGCAAGCCGCCCTGCTCCGCCTCGGAAAAGGCCGGCGCGATGTCCTCGGCCGTTTCGCTCTCCAGCCACTTACAGAACCGCGGCAGAGGCGACAGGGTGGCGAAGGTCTTCAAACCCGGTAGTTCCTGGGACAGGTTGCCCACCACCCGCTTGATGAGATAGTCGCCGAAGGAGACGCCCC
>JANQKX010000218.1 GCA_028280915.1 Kiloniellaceae bacterium | reverse complement strand
CCTTGGATCATCCCGTGGAAGCCGCGCCCTTGGCGCTCTTGGATTCCACCAGCCTGGATTTCAAGGATCTGGCCAAGGCGGACATCGTGCACCCCGGACGGGTGGGCGAGATCTATGAGGTGACCCACAACCCGCGCCACCACTGGATCTATTACCCTGAGATGACGCCGGAAGAAGGCCTGGTCATCCGGGGTTACGATTCCCACGCGGCCGACGGTGTTTCCTTCACCCCCCACACGGCCTTTCACGACCCGCGCACGCCCGACCGGGCCCGGCCCCGCCGCTCCATCGAGTTTCGCGCCATGGCTTTCGCGCCCCTGAACGGTTAGACTGGGCAGTAACAAAGGAAACCCGCGAACATGGCCTACGTGCTCTACTACAATCCGGACAGCGCCAACATCGTGGTGCGCATCGCCCTGGAACACCTCGGCGTGGCCTACCGGGATCAGTTGGTGGGGCGCCGGGTCGCCCAGCGGGACGAGACGTTTCACCGCCTGAACCCGCGCGGGCTTTTGCCCGTTTTGATCGACGAGGAAAACGAGGCGGTGGTGTTCGAAACCGGCGCGGCCTTGCTGTATCTGGCGGACCGCCACGGCGGCCTGGCACCATCGCCGTTCCGGGCCGCGGCCCGGGCGGATTGCCTGAAATGGCTCTTCATGCTGTCCAACACCCTGCACGCGGACCTGCGCCTGCGGTTTTACAGCGACCGTTATGTGAGCGACGAGAGTGAGATCAAGAGCCTCAGGACGACCGCCGCGGCGCGGGTGCTGGACCATCTCACGGTGATCGACGGAGCTATCGCCGAACACGGCGGCCCCTGGCTGCTGCGCACGGGCTTTAGTGTTTGCGATATCTACCTGGGCTGCTGCGTGCGATGGGCGCAGTCCTACCCGGCCGAGGATCCGGTGGCCACGGCGCCCATCGAAAGCCTCACCTCACTGGGATTGCTGTTGCGTCAGCTCCAGGATCTGCCGGCGGTGCGTCAAGCCTTTGCCCGGGAAGGTCTGGGCACCCCGGCCTTTATCGCGCCCCCGGCCTTTTCGCCCCCAGAGGTTATCCCGCCCGAAGTTGCCCGGGACTTGCCTGATCGCCCGGCGGCTCAAGGATGACCTCCGTTTAAACGGCCCCCAGCCTTAAAAAAAATGGGGCCCCATTCGGGGCCCCATCGAAGTAGGTATAACGCCTAGGGTCGTTACATGGCGCTCTCCACGTACTTGGTCACGTCGAGCAGCAGGGTTTCGCCGGGATGATCGTCGACGCCGTCGTTGTCGGTGGCGATGATGATCTTGCCCCACTTCGTGACGGTCAGGCCTTCCACCTTGTCGACCACCGATCCATTGGCCGAGGCCATGGCGGGGATCAGGTCGAAGCAGGCTTCCTTGTCCACTTCCGGCAAGTCGATGTTGGCTTCACCGTTGTCGGCCACCGGCTCGATGCCCTCGATCGAAATGAAGCAGACCTGCTTGAAGCCGTCGCTTTCGGCTTCCTCGCCCACCAGGTTGTCCCGCTCCAGCACGGCGAAGCGGTCATTGCCCAGATAGACAATCTCGGACAGGCCGATCCACTGGTTCGACAGGTCCGGGTTCCCCGAGGTGGCCTCGGTGGGATAGAAGAAGAACTTCCATTCGCCGGTGGCGGTGTCATAGACGCCGATCCGGGGATTGGCTTCCGTGCTGCTGTCCACCGACGGGTTGGCCAGCCAGGGGCGCTGGATCGCCGCGTAGAGCTTTTCGGACCCGGCCTTGCCGACCGCGGCCACCCCTTCGAAGCCCCAACGGCGCTGACGTTGGGTCACCGTATCGGGCAGTTCCACGACCTCTTGCACCACGCCTTTGCGGTCGATGTGCAGCAGCTTGTTGGAGGTCGCGAAAGGACGACTTTCGTCACCTTGGGTGCCCGAGCCTTCCGAAGCGGCCCAGAACGTTCCGTCGGAGCTTTGCACCAGGCCTTCCAGGTCCAGGGCAATATCGCCCACGCCGCTGGTATCCACCGGCAGATAGTCCACGATCACCGACGGACGCCGCTTCTTCAGCTTGATCTTGAAGATGCGGGATTCGCTGTAAAAGCTGTCGCTGGTGGCATAGACGATGCGGGGATTCTTGCGATGGGCGGCAAGGGAGGAAATCGCGCCCCAGGTGATCGGCACGCCCTTGACGCCGACGTCTTTGTCATCCGCTGAAATCAGGGTCGGGTAATTGGGCTTGCCCTTTTTCAGCTTGTAGATGGAGATCACCGAGCGGAAGCCCGCCTTCCGGCCCTCATCGGGGGTCTCGTCGACCTCGGAAGCGACGACGAACAGCTTGCGCTTGCTGATGGTCTTCAAGCCTTCCGGCCCGATTCCGGCGGGCAGGGCCTGATGGAACACCACTTTGGCCTTTTTGCCTTTGTTCCTGCCGGTGTTCTTGACTTTGTAGACACCGATCAAACCGGCCCGCTCTGCGCCGACAAAAAGAAAGAGGTCCCGGCCGTAGTAGGCCGAGTCAATGCCCTCGGGCTCGCTGCCCTTGTTGCCGGAGCGCTCTTCCGGGTAGTGACCGTGACGGGCGACCATGTGGTCGAAGGATTCAGCGGACTCGTACTTGACCTTGCCCCGGCGGTCGAAAATCGTGAAACCGCGGCTGCCGCCCTCGAAGTCGCCTTCATTGGCGGTGGCGAACTGACCGTAATTCAGGGTGGTGACCGCGTCCGGCTCGCGCAGGCGCACGGCGTCTTCTTCAAAGCGGATCACGCCTTCTTCGGTCAGGTCGACGTTTTTCAGCTTAACCTCGCCCAGGGGGAAATGGCGGACCACCTTGCCTTTTTTCAGGTTGACGATGACCGCGTGGTTGTTTTCCTGCAGGGTCACCACGGCTTGATTGTTGCGCCGGATGTCGACGTATTCGGGCTCGGCATCTTCGCCGGCAATGTCGGCCAGGCCGGACAGATCCACCGGCTTGACTTTCCAAGCGGTCACCTTGCCGGACATCTTGACCACGTCCAGGCCGCCGCTGGGCAGTTGGGGCAGGCCGCCGGCCACCCCGGCCACGCCGTCTTGGCTCACGTCCCCGTCGGCGGTGCCGCTTTGCGGGTCTTCGCAGACATCCTCGGCGATGACCTTGCCGGCCGTATCCACGGTGCCTTCTTCAAGGTCCTCGTCGATGGCAAAGCCGTCGAACTCGCCGCCGACGCACAGCTCTTCGTCCCGCTCGTTTTCGATCACCACGGCCGCATAATTGTTTCTCGGGCTGACCGCGATGGAATCCGGCTGGCCGCTGAGCGGGAAGGTGGTGACGAGGGAGGCTTCAGAGGCATCGTCGGCGCCGTTGCCGTCATTGACACCGGTGACGTCGAACACGGCCAGAGTGCCGCTGGGATTGAGCAGATCAGGGGAGGTGTTGACCGCGACCAGGGCATAAACGCTGCCCTTCACCTTGGCCACCGCCAAGGAGGTGGGCTCCACATTGTCCGAGCCAAGCGCCGAAGCCAGGTCGATGGTGCCCAAGCCGACCGGATTGTAGGGATCGTTGATGCCCAGAAAACCGATGGCGGCGGCTTCGCTGTCGGTGTAGAGCACCGTGTTGCCGTCGGGCGAGACGTCCAGGATTTCCGCAACCCGCTCGTCGGTGCGCGCGCCGCCGTTGTTGATGATTTCAAAAGTGGCCGTCCGCGAAAAATACTCCGCGGCTTTTGCACCGGTACCGCTAGTGGTCCCGACCAGCAAAAAGGCCATGGCCGCGCAGCCCGTTAACAGTCCTGCGCGTAAATTCCCCAATCTCATCCGTTAGGTCCTTTCTAATCAGATTTTTGATGAGCCCCATGAATGACGCAAAAGCGTCGCAGGGGTCATAGGGGGCGCTTGTGACAGCGGAATGACGATCATGTGACACCTTGGATCTTGTTTCTAAGGTGTCACTAATACAAACTTAGATTTTCTTAATAATATTAGGAAAAATGAATTTTCCTCAGATGCTTGTGAGGAAGATTTCACCAGACACTTGCAGTGGGGAAAGAATGGGTCGAGAGGACCTTTAATCCAGCAAGCGCTCTTCAAAGGGATAGGTGGACAAGAGCTCATAGCCCTGCGGGGTGATCAGCACCTGCTGCTCCAGCTTCACGCCTTCCTTGTCGTCTTCGGCACCCATGTAACTTTCAATACAAACAACCATGCCCGCTTCCAAGGTGCCGGGAAAAAAATTGGGGCCACGAAAGCCGGGATTGATCCGCGGATATTCGTCGCACATGCCCACGCCATGCAGCAGGCAGGTATAAGCGTTGGCGTGAAACGCCTCCGCCGTGGGGTAGGCCTGCCGCTGGAACTCAGCGAAGTCCATGCCCGGGCGCACCAATTTCAAATTGTGCTCGATTTCCGCGACGGCATTGCGATAGAGCTGCTTCTGCCGCCGGCTGGGCCGGCCGGGGCCGCAAAAAAAGGTGCGCGAGATGTCGGCGAAATAGCCAAAGGGCCCGATCATGTCCGTGTCCATGCCCACCAGGTCACCGGCCTCGATCCGCCTTAGAGAGGCTTCTTGGCACCAGGGATTGGTGCGCGGGCCCGAGGCCAGCATGCGGCCATCATGCCAGTCCCCGTCGTTGGCCAGATTGGCATAGTTCAACAGGGCCCAAAGCTGCACCTCGGTGACACCGGGCCGCAGGGCCTGCTTGACCTTGTCGATCCCCATCTGAGCGACGGCGATGGCCCAGCGCATACAAGCAATTTCATCGGGTGATTTGATGACCCGGGCTTCCTCGGCGATGGCCACCCCGTCGATCACCTCCAAGCCTTGCTGCATCAAAGCCTGGGTCAGGCTGGGGTTGACGTATTCCACCGCCACCCGCCGGTTGTCCGTGCCGATTTCCCGCAAGTATTCCCGCACGTCATTGGCCAGCAGCCGGGCGCCTTCATCCAGGTTGGGCCCGCCGTCGAAAAAGGCCAGGGGTCGGCCCGGACGCACGGCGTCGGCGCCCGGGGTCTTGCCATAGGTTCCATGGATCACAACCGGTCCCTCTTGCGGCACGAAGAGGTAAGTCGTGGGGATATGGGATTGAAACAGGGCATAGGTGCGGTAATCCACCGCGTAGCGCAGGCTTATGGGATTGACCAGCAGGCACATGGCCGCATCGTGCTTGGCCAGCATTTGCTTCAGCCGGCCCATGCGGTAGGCGCTCAAGCGGTCCCAATCGATTTCCGGCAGCTCTTGCCTTTCCCGCAGGTCGCTCCAGTCATCGTGCTGCACCAGAAAATCGGGCGTGGGCGGGTGGCCGGTGGTCGTGTGATCTTCGGGCGGTGCCATGGCGGGGCTTTCGGGCGGTTCGGCTGGGAAGGGTGTCAGGGACGCAGGATGGATTGCAGGACCTGTTGGGACAACTCCCGCACCGGGCCGTCCCAGGCCGGCGACAGGCGCGCGCCGTCAAACGCGGGGGAGCGGCGGCCCTGCTGCAGCCGCTCTAGGAGCGACACGTCCTCCAGGTTCAAGTCGTGCCACATATCCATCAGCTCCTGCCGCGCCACGGCATAGCGGGAGCCCTGGGCCGCCTCGTCGCCGATGACGAAAAAATGCAGCTCCTCAAGGGTTTCGTCGGGACCATAGGGGAAGGGGGCCAGGACCACGAACTGGTCGGCGTAGACCTCCACGGCGAAATTGGGCAGGCAGGCGAACCACAAGCCGCGCCGCGTGTCCTCGGGCGTGAGGCCTGGGAAGTGGGGCAGGGCATCTCCCCGGCCGACGGTCACTTGCGGCGCCACATAGTCATTGTAAAACACATGGCCGATCCATTCCCCCGACCAGCGCACGTTCATGGGCGCGTGGGCAATCAGCCGGGGATGGGCCGCGAAGACGTGGTAACCCTCCATGTAGTTTTCCAGCACCAGCTTCCAGTTGCTCTTGATGCGGTAGCTCTTTTTGCCGATCCAGCGGATGGGGGTTAAGTCATAGGCCCGGGTGCGGGCCATCAGGGGCGCGAGCCAGTCGGCCAGGGGTGCCGCCGTGCCCGAGAGATCGACGAAGTGGCAGCCGTTCCAACTCTCACAGCGGATGGCATAGAGGTATAGTTCCGGCGCCTCGCCCGGCGCGACGGCCTCGTGCTGGTCGGGCCCGTTAAAATGGGGCCGCCGCCGCAGCTGCCCCTGCAAGTCATAACTCCAGGCATGATAGGGGCAGGTGATGGTGGCCTGGCGGCAGGGCGCCGTGACCAGTTGGGTGCCCCGGTGCCGGCAGACGTTGTGAAAGGCCCGGACCTTGCCGTCCCGACCCTTGACCAGGAAGAGGGGCGTGCCGGCGACTTCCAAGGGTTTCATGGCGCCCGGGCCGTCCAATTCCCCGTCGGCGGCGGCGAAGATCCAGTTGCGGCGAAAGATCCGCTCCTGCTCCAAGGCCAGCCAGTCCTCCGACCAGAAGGCGCTGTTGGGCAGGCCGCAGGGCTGATCCAGAGGGGCGAGGGCCTGGGCATAACCATCGTCGCCCAGGTACTGCCGGACCCTGCTCTCCACTTGAAGATCGATCTCTCCCGAAGCGGCCCGGGTGGGCGAAGTCGTGATCATGACAAAACCAGCTCTTCAGTCAAAAAATCGGTTGCACTTCTCCCCTTTAGGAAAAAAATGGTGTCTGAATTTTCACAGATGTCAAGAAAATTGCGCGTTTTGTGACTCGCGTCTGCCCGATCAGGCCCCGGGACTGCTTGGACCGGCAGGAGCGGGGGTCAGCTGTCGCTGTCAAGGCCGCCTTCGGGCAGCAGACGCCCGACCACGGTGCCATAAGGAGTTTCCACCTCGGCGCGGACCGGCGCCCAGGCACCGGGCGTCACCTCCGCGACCCAGATCCTGGCCGGGGTGTCGCTCTTGCGCTCCGCCTCGCGCCAGTCCTCGCTGTCCCGCCAAAAGCCGCCGATGCGATTGATTTTGAAGGTGCAGAGGACCGCTTCGCCGGCATAGCCCCAGGGCCGGTCCGGCTCCAAGGTCTCCGTGCCCAGATGGACCACCGCCAGGTCATAACGCCGGCGCCCGTCCCACAGCTTGCCCTCACCCTCGCAGCGTCCCGTCGCCGCCAGCTGATCCATGACCGACAGCATCAAGGTCAAGGGGTCGATGGTTTGGGACAGGGTGCCGTCGGGCACGGGCGTGACTTCTTCCAGGTCCGGGGCCGGCCTGGTCTCGGTTTGCGGGGCGCCGGGATCGTCCCAGGCCACCCGGGTCCAGCGGGTGCGGTCGTCCCATTGCCCCTCGTGCACGTGGGACAGGGGCTGGCGCACGCCGTCCTCTACCCGGCCGTTGGTTTCCGCCTTGCCTTGCCAGGAAACGAAAAAGTCCAGCAGGCCCTCGGTCCAACCCGTGCTGGCCAGGCGGTAACTGTCATCGGATTGCTTCAGGGAAACCTGAGCCTGGGCCAGGCTCATATGGCCCCAGGCGACCTGATAGTCCAAGGTCCGTTCGCCGGCCAGGGCGCTTTGGGCCATCAGAACAAAGACCAAGCCGGCGCCGGTCCGGGTGCAGAATTGCCTAAACTGGCCAAGTGTCTGTTTGCCGTGCTTCATACCGAACATTCCACATCCCGTTTGCCCATACACTCTTGGTGCCGCGGGTCAGGCACGCACGCTGTGCTCCTCAATATACGTCGATTTTACAGGAAAACCACGCCCAAGGGCTTCTTTGCCGGGCAGGGGCGCCGGGTGAGGGCGGGGGATCGTTCTATTCCACGATGATGACCTGTCCGGTGACCGCGCCTTCCACGCTCTTGGCGTAGGCCAGGCCGACCCGCTGGGACGACACGGTCTCATGGCCGGGAAACCAGGCGCCGTAGCGGGGCACGGAAACCGCTAGCAGGCCCGGGCTGACCACGTTGAGGCGCAGGCCTCGGGGCATCTCGATCGCCGCGCCCAGGACAAAGCCGCCCAGTGCGCCGTTTGCCGTGGCCGCGTTGACGCCCATGCGAACCGGGTCCCGGTCCAGCACCCCGCTGGTGAGGGTAAAGGAACCCTGATCCTTGACCCAGTCCAGCCCGGCGAGAACCAGATTGATTTGCCCCATGACCTTGTTTTTCAGCCCGATCATGAAGGTCTCCTCGGTGAAGTCCGTCAGGGGCGCGAAGTGCACGCTTCCCGAGGCCGATACCACCGCGTCCACCCGGCCGGCTTGCTGGTACATGGCCTCGATGGAGGCCCGGTCGGCGATGTCCACACGAAGGTCGCCGCTGGTGCGGCCGGCGGTGATGATGTCATGGCGTGGCCCCAGCTCGTCGCAAACGGCCCGGCCGATGTCGCCGCTCGCGCCCACAACAATGATCTTCATGGCTTTTCCTCCCTCGTCTTGCCCGCCCCGCCGTCTCATACCACGCGCAACGGCCTTGCCGATCCCATGCTAGCAAGCTGAGGTACGGCCAGGTCAACCGAATTTCGGCCCGACGGAGGAGACAAAGAGGGATGGGCCCGGCCCTTGGAATCAGGTCCCGTTTCCCGTACCGTCTGTTTTCCAAAAGTGCCATACTCCTTGAATTGCTGTAATGCGTTTATTTGCTGCAGGGAGGCTGCCAATGTTGATGCGAGGTAGCAAAGGCCATGGGGTGCGGCGGCTCCAGGCCATGCTCACCGTCAGCGGCTTTAACGCAAAGCCCATCGACGGTGATTTCGGCCCCGGCACCCAAGGGGCGTTGCAGCGCTATCAGCGCGCGATGGGCCTGCCCCAGTCCGGCCAGGTGGATGGGCAGACGGAACGGGCCATCGGGCTGGACAAGCCCGATATCATCTTATCCGTTGTGCCCGTGTTGAGCCGCATTACCGAAGGGGATGTGGTGCGCATGTTTGCCACCGCCACGCCACGCCACAACATTCAAACGCACTTGCCGGTGGTTTTGGCCGCACTGGGCGATGCGGGCCTGGATGACGCGGACATGGCGCTCATGGCGCTGGGCACCATCCGCGCCGAGACCGAGGGCTTCGAGCCCATTAACGAAAAGCCGTCCGTGTACAATACCAGCGGTTATGGCACCCCTGCGCAAGGCCATCCCTTCGACCTCTACGATTTCCGCTCGGATCTGGGCAATCGGGGCGTCGGCGACGGGGACCGCTTCAAAGGCCGCGGTTTCATCCAACTGACCGGCCGGGACAACTATCAGAACCTGGGCCGGCAAATGGGTCTCGGCACCCGGCTCGAAGACAATCCCCACCTGGCCAACGACCCCAAGATCGCGGCACAGATTTTGAGCGTTTTCATCAAGAACAAAAGAACCGAGGCCAAATACGCCATCTTCGCCGACGATCTGACGACGGCCCGCAAGCTGGTGAATGGGGGCAGCCATGGCCTGGACCGCTTCACCGCCGCCTTCACCATCGGCCGGCGCCTCTACAAGCCCTAAGCGGCCCCAGTTCCGGCGAGCTTAGTGGAGCTGCTTGAGCCAGCGTTTGCGCTTGCCCTTTTCGAAGGCCTGGATGACGGCGCCGAAGGCAAAGGCGCCCAGCAGGTCATGGGCCTGGGTGGTGGGGTGCACCACGTCCGCGTAAAGGGTTCCGCCCAGAATGGTGGAGTTGGGAATGCCGTTTTCATCCAAGGGGCAAAAGCCGGTCAGCTCCGGCGGGTTGGGCGGGTCCTGGATCATGCAAGGCACCACCACATTGTCGAAGAGCTGGTCGATGCCGGCAAAGGCCCGGTTCACGTCGAGCAGGAGCACTTTGACCCGCAAGGCGCGCCGGGTCTTGGTCATGGCCGCGGCCAGCAATTCGTTGTGCACGAAGGTCAGGCTGTTGAGAGGCACCTGCAGCCCCAGGTCCAGGGCAAAGGGTGTGTCGCCCAAATCGGGCAGGTTGGGCACCACAAAGGACCGGGCGCCCAAGGCCGCCAGCTCCCTGACGGCTTGGGTGATGTTGTCCACGACGTGTTGCGGATCGACGTCCAGGTCAAAGAGATAGTCGTTGGCACCGGCCCAGACCACCACCAGATCGCGCCGGCCGAAGCTGCCGCCCGCGTCCCGGAAGGCCCGCACCTGGCTCAGCAAACCGGTCTCGGCCACGGCGGGATCAAACACCCCGTTCACATTCAAGTTGCCGCTGAGCGCCCCGCCGAAGGCCTGAACCGGGGCCAAGGGGTCCAGGTTGACCGTCTGATCCACCTTCAAGTCGATGCTCAAAAAGGCGGCCAGGGCCTCGACCCACAAGGGGCCATTGGAAAACCGCCCTTCAAAATAGGGCGGGCTGGTCGCCGGTATCAGCCCGCCCGTCAGGGCGTCCACATTGCCCGTGTCCGATAAGCTGTCACCAAAAACAAAGAGGCGCTCGAAACGCTGCCGATCCCCAGCGTCGTTCTGGGCATGGAGAGCTTGGACGCTAAAAAGCAGCAGAAGGCACAAGGCCAAACCCGCGACACGGGCTCCTAGCACGGCCATTTCAGACTCCCCTCGATCGAATCTAATACGTCTTCGAATTTAGTACGCCTTCGAACTTGATAGGCCTTTGGAACCTTTCCCGATCGGCCTTGCGTCTGGCGCTGGCCCAGGGTCCCTATCTACTATATTAGCGAAAAATTGTATTAATTCAATGACAACCGACCAAAACGCGCGGCCGAGGGTCAAGTGGCCCAATTTGACCGCAAAAAAGCGCGAAAGGCCGCCAGGCCCTTGTCCAGGCCCCGGCGGCCAAAACCGATGCGGAAACGGTCCTGCGGGGTGGGCAAAAGTTCCGATTGGTAGATCTGTGGCGGCAGCAGCAGGACCCCGGCCTGTTCCACCAGGGCCTCGCAAAAGGCATCCGCCGTGCCCGGGCCGGTGTAGCGGGGGAAGCCCACACAGCCGCCGTCCGGGCGCCGCCAGTCAAAAAGATCGGGGAACTCGGCGAAAAAATCGGCGAGTAGGGCCGAATTGTCCCGGGTGAGGGCCCGGTTCCGGTCCAAAATCCGGTCGCGGGCCTTCAAGGCGATCAGGGCCAGGCGCTCGCTGGGCGCCGCGTTGCAGATGGACAGATAATGTTTGTAACGCTCCAATCGTTGCAAAAGCGCCCGGTCCTGGCAGCCAATCCAGCCGATGCGCAAGCCCGGCAAGCCATAGGCCTTGGACATCACGTTGAGGGAAAGGGCCTTTTCGTAGACATCGGCCGCCTGGGGCAGGCGGATGGCCTCGTCCCGCTCGATCAGGCGGTAAACCTCGTCGCTGAACAGGTAGAGGCCGTGGCGCCGGCAGAGGTCGATCAAGGCATGGAAGCGGTCCCGGCTCAGCACCGCGCCGGTGGGGTTGTTGGGGAAATTGATGGAGATAAGCTTGGTATTGGGACGCAGGGCCGCTGCCACCTGGTCAATATCCAAAGACCAGTTGTCGTCCGGGTCCAGGGGGACGCCGGTCACGGCGCAGATATCCAGGGGCAGGGTTTCGGCGGCCTGATAATTGGGCACGGCCACGATCACATGATCGTCGGGGCCGAGCAGCACCCGCATGGCGGCGTAGATCCCTTCTTCGGCACCGGCGAAGCAGAGCACGTCCTCCGGTGCCAGATTGTCGTAGGTCCCGGCGATTTCCGAGCGCAGCTCCGGCAGGCCATAGGTTTCCGTATAGCCCAGCCATTGCTGGTCGAAGGCCGCCCGGTCTTCCGCCGTGGCCATGTCCAGCAGCTCGGTGGTGGTAAAGCTTTCCATGTCCGAGGCGGTCAGGTGATAGCGGGCGGCAAACTCCCAGCGGGAAAAATAGACCTCAAGAGCGAAGTTCCGCACAAAAAGGGCCTCCGGCGCGTGATAACAGACCCGCAGTGTGCCTCAAGCCGGGGTGAAAGGCGCTAAAAATCGGCGCTCGGCCGGTCCTCGCCCCGGCGGCCGCGTCGGCCGCCCCGCTCCCGCCGCTTGGGGAGCTCTCCCAGGCCGCCCTGTTGCTTGCTGCCGTCGGAGACGCTGCCCAGGCGGGCGATGATGGTCTCCATGCTGGGTTTTTCACCCTTGGTGTAGCCGTCCAGGGCGGCGCGCATGGCCCTTATGTGATCCGGCGTGGTGCCGCAGCAGCCGCCGATGATCCGGGCGCCGCAATCCACCGCCAGGCGGACTATGTCC
>JANQKX010000013.1 GCA_028280915.1 Kiloniellaceae bacterium | reverse complement strand
CCTTCGGCCGCGCTGAGCAGGGTGGCGTTGCCGCCGGCGGCGGTGGTGTCGATGCAGATGCTGCGTTCGGCGCAGTAGGCCACCGGGGCGATGACCTCGGTGATGAGGGGCACGATGGGCCCTTGGTCTTGCGCCGCCTCGCTTCTGATTTTGGCCAAGCGGTCCGATGGCCCCGCATAGGCAATGGCGTCCAGCGCCAATGTCTGAATCGCGCCTTCATCCAGCACGCCGGTGATCACGGCAAGGGGCAGCTTGGCTTGGCGCAGGCTTTGCAGCTCCCTAGCTGCGTCAGGGGCGACGGCGAGCACCCGGTTGCCGGCGGCCAGGGCCTGGACCACCTGGGCCAAGAGGCTGTCCCCGCCGGGCCCAAGGCAGAGGATGGTGCCCCGGGGCCGCAGGATGAACTGATTTGATTCGCCGGTCGGGCCCGGCAGGTCGATGGGCCCGAAGTCCAGCGCTGCCGAGGCTGCCATGGCATCGGCCGCGCGGCCCCGCAAGGCAGAGCGCAGGGCCGCGATCGGGTCGGAGGCGGTTTCGCTTTTGCCGGCTTTGAGAGACTTTAGTTCACTCTGCGCCAGGTCCGCGGTCACCAAGGCGCCCCCGCCGTCCGCATCGCCATCCGCATCGTCATTGGTTTGAGAGGGGGTGACACGGAACTTGGCCGCGTAGTGGGCGCCGCCGGCCTTGGGCCCGGTCCCGGAAAGGCCTTCGCCACCGAAGGGCTGGGAGCCCACCACGGCGCCGATCTGATCCCGGTTTACATAGAGGTTGCCCGCGTGAACCGTGTCGATGATGCGCTGCACCCGGCTGTCGATGCGGGTATGCAGGCCGAATGTCAGGCCGTAACCCTTGCCGTTGACGGCGTTCACCACCGCGTCGATTTGGTCTCCGTCAAATTCGGCCACGTGCAGGACAGGGCCGAAGATCTCCTCTGCCATTTCCTCGATGCCGCTGATCCGCAGCAGGGTGGGCGGGACAAAAAGGCCACTCGCCGGCGCCTCCAAGGCCTTCACCAGCCGACCGGCCTTGGCCTGTTGCGCGCAATAGCCGGTGATCTTGTCATAAGCTTCCTGGTCGATTACAGGACCCACGTCGCTGGGCAGGAACCAAGGGTCATCGACGGTCAAGGCGTCCATGGCCCCGGTGAGCATCTCGGGCAGTTCCGCCTTCACGTCCCTTTGCACATAGAGGGCGCGCAGGGCTGAGCAGCGCTGCCCGGCGCTTTGGAAAGCCGCCCGCACGATGTCCCGCACGGCTTGCTCCAAAAGAGCGGTGGAATCCACGATCATGGCATTCAAGCCGCCGGTTTCGGCGATCAGCATGGCCTGGGGCGCGGTCTTGGCCAATTGCCGGTCGATCAGTTTGGCAACGGCGGTAGAGCCCGTGAAGCACACCCCGCCAATGCGCGGATCGGCGGTCAGGGGGCCGCCCACCGCCGGGCCGTCACCGGGCAGGAGCTGGATCACGTCCTCGGGAACCCCCGCCGCATGCATCAGGGAGACGGCCTTGTGGGCGATCAGGGGGGTCTGCTCGGCCGGTTTGGCGACCACGGCATTGCCCATGGCCAGGGCGGCGGCGATCTGGCCCGAGAAAATGGCCAAGGGGAAATTCCACGGGCTGATGCAGACAACCACGCCCCGGGCCCGGCTGCCCGGCTTTTCCTGCTGAGCCTCATCGGCGTAGTAGCGCAGGAAGTCCACCGCCTCGCGGATTTCCGCCACCCCGTCCAGCAGGGTTTTGCCCGCCTCCCGGGTGGCGAGCGCCAGAAACTCGAAGGTGTTGGCCTCGTAGAGGTCGGCCAGTCGGCGCAGGACGGCGCCCCGCTCGGCCGGGCCGCGGGCTTCCCAGGCGGGCTGGGCCGCGACGGCCAGGCCAATGGCTTCCTGGGCCACCTGGGCCGTGGCTTCCGTCACCTGGCCCACGGCCTCGTCGGGCTTGGCCGGGTTGATGACCGGACGGCTGGGGCCGGCGGGGGCCGTGGCCCGGGTCAAGGGGCCGGCGTGCCACTGATGGGGGGCGGCGAAGGGCGCGCGCCCGGTCTCGATCTCCGCCAAGGTCATTGGATCGGTCAAGTCCCAGCCCTGGCTGTTGCGGCGGGGCGCGAAAATGTCCCGGGGCAAGGGGATGTGCTGGTTCGGCGCGCAGTGGTGCCGTTGCACGTTTTCCAAGGGGTCGGCGGTGATTTCCGTGACGGTGACCGTTTCATCGACGATCTGATTGACAAAAGAGCTGTTGGCGCCGTTCTCCAAGAGGCGGCGCACCAGGTAAGCCAAGAGGTCCCGGTGGGCGCCCACGGGGGCATAAATGCGGCAGCGGGTCTTGTGCCGCTCCCGCACCGCCTCATGCAGCGCCTCGCCCATGCCGTGCAGGCGCTGGAACTCGAAGCGGGACAGATCGTCGCCGGCCATCTGCAGCACCGCTGCCGCCGACATGGCGTTGTGGGTGGCGAACTGGGGATAGATCCGGTCGGTCATGGC
>JANQKX010000078.1 GCA_028280915.1 Kiloniellaceae bacterium | reverse complement strand
GGACATGAAGATCCTCTTCGACGGCATCCCGCTGGATCAAATGTCGGTCTCCATGACCATGAACGGCGCCGTACTGCCCGTTCTGGCGGGCTACATCGTAGCGGGCGAGGAACAAGGAGTGAGCCCGGCCAAGCTTTCCGGCACCATTCAGAACGACATCCTCAAAGAGTTCATGGTGCGCAACACCTATATCTATCCGCCCACGCCCTCCATGCGCATCGTCGCCGATATCATCGAATACACGGCCGAACATATGCCGCGCTTCAACTCCATTTCCATCTCCGGCTATCACATGCAAGAAGCGGGCGCGACCTGCGTGCAGGAGCTGGCCTTCACCCTGGCCGACGGGGTGGAATACGTGCGCGCTGCCCTGTCCAAGGGGCTGGAAGTGGACAAGTTCGCGCCGCGCCTCAGCTTCTTTTTTGCCATCGGCATGAACTTTTTCATGGAGATCGCCAAGCTGCGGGCCGCCCGCTTCTTGTGGAACGAACTCATGGAAAAACACTTCGCGCCCAAGGACCCGCGCTCCAAGATGCTGCGCACCCATTGCCAGACCTCCGGCGTCTCCCTGACCGAGCAGGACCCCTACAACAACGTGATCCGCACCACGGTTGAGGCCATGGCGGCGGTCCTGGGCGGCACCCAGTCCCTGCACACCAATGCCCTGGACGAGGCGGTCGCCCTGCCCACGGTGTTTTCCGCCCGCATCGCCCGCAACACCCAGTTGGTCCTGCAGGAGGAAACGGGCATCACCAAGGTAATCGATCCCCTGGCCGGCAGCTATTACGTGGAGAGTCTGACCGCCAGCATGATCGCCGAGGCCCGCAAGATCATCGACGAGGTGGAAGAGTTGGGCGGCATGACCAAGGCCGTTGAATCAGGCATGCCCAAGCTGAAGATCGAGGAATCCGCCGCTAAACGCCAGGCCCGCATCGACCGGGGTGAGGAAGTGGTGGTGGGCGTCAACAAGTACCGCCTGGACGGTGACGATCAGCCCATGGACATCCTCGATATCGACAACACCGCGGTGCGCGAGCAGCAGATCGCCCGCCTGACCAAGATCCGTGCCGAACGGGACCAGGCCGCCTGCGACGCCGCCTTGGCCAATCTCACACAAGCGGCCGAGGACGGCAGCGGCAACCTGCTGGAGCTGGCCGTGGCGGCAACCCGCCAGCGGGCTTCGGTCGGGGAAATCTCCGATGCCTTGGAAAAGGTCTACAGCCGGCACCGCGCGGTGGTCCGCTCCCTCTCGGGGGTTTACGGCGCGTCCTACGAAGGGGACGAAGGCTTTGAGCGCATCCGCGGCGAGGTTGCCGACTTCGCCGAAAGCGAGGGCCGCAGGCCCCGCATGCTGGTGGTCAAGCTGGGCCAGGACGGCCACGACCGGGGCGCCAAGATCATCGCCACCGCCTTCGCCGATATCGGTTTCGACATTGACATCGGCCCCTTGTTCCAAACGCCGGAGGAAGGCGCCCGCCAGGCGATCGAAAACGACGTGCACGTGATCGGCGTGTCCAGCCAGGCGGCCGGCCACAAGACCCTGGTGCCGCAGCTGATCCAGGCCCTGAAGGAAGCCGGGGCCAGCGATATCCTGGTGGTCTGCGGCGGCGTCATCCCGCCCCAGGACTATGAGTTCCTGATGAACGCCGGCGTCTCGGCCATCTATGGCCCGGGCAGCAACATTCCCCAAGCGGCCCACGAGATCCTGGGCATCATCCGCGACCGGCACGCCGCCGCGGCGGAGTAGCTAAGTCTCGGCCCGGACTTGGGCCGGGGTTTGGGCCAGGGTTGGCCCAGCGGCGGCCAGGGAGTTGGCCGCACGCCGTGCCGAAGCCTGGTCATCGAAGATGGAATCCGCCTCGGGCACCCGGGGGTGGGGGATGCGCACGGGCAGGGCCAGTTGGCGCGGCACCTTGGTGGGTTGGCCGCGCAGGATGCGGCTGTCGAATTCCGCCAGATCCCAGGTTTCGAACAAGGGAAAGGCGTCCACGGCCATGTAGCTGAACAGCAGCAAGGGGCGGGTGGAGGCACCGTGGTTGGCCCGCGAACCATGCACCATGCGCACGTGATGGAGGGAGATGGAGCCCGCCGGCGCGGTCAGGGTCACGGCCGAAGGCAAGGCCTCTTTGAGTTCCACCGGGTCGATGGCCCCGATGAAAATCCCGTCGCGATGATGATCATAGACCGGGCCCCGGTGGCTGCCCGGCAGCACCATGAGTGGGCCATTGTCCTCGGTGCAGTCCTCGATCATCACCCCCACCGCCAAAAGGTCGTCGTTGCTGTGGGGATAAAAAGCCCAGTCCTGGTGCCATTCGATGGCCGAATCGGCGCCGGCCGGCTTGAAGTTCAGCTTGCCATGGTCAAAGCGCACCGTGCCGCCGAGCAAGTCCGCCACGGGATCGACGATCTCTGGCGCGCGCATCAAGGCACCGAAGGTGTCGTGCTGCAGGTGGGGGTCCTTGACCCGGCGGACCCGCCGGCTTTCGGGCGAATGGCCGGCGCCGATGTCGTAGACCTTGTTGCTCCGGTCCACGCTATCGGCCGCCGCGACCATCTCGTCGCAGGCCCGCCGCAGTGCCGCCACGGTATCAGGGCCCAGGTGACCCTCCAGGACCAAATAGCCGTTGGCGCGGTAAAAAAGGATCTGCTCCGCCGAAAGTGCCATGACGCTCTCCCCTTGGCTTTACCTTCCCGTCTTCGAATCTAGGCTGCCGCGACGGATTTTGGAACAAGGATTTTCCTGGCCTCCCTGGGCGCGCGCCTGCTAATCCAATTGCAGGAGGGAAGAATGCAACCCGTAACCTCGGGCCAACATCAGACCGTGGGCCGCCTCCATTTGCGCAGCCTGCGCCAACTGCTGCCCTATCTGTGGCCGAAAGACCGCCGGGACCTTCGAGTCCGGGTGCTGATCGCGGCCGGCCTTTTGGTGCTGGCGAAACTGGCCAATGTCTACGTGCCGATCCTGCTGCGCAACGCGGTGGATGCCTTGGAGTCCACGCCGGAAAACCTGGTGGTCGCCTTGCCCCTGGGCCTCTTGCTCGCCTACGGCCTGGCCCGGGTGGCGGCCTTGGCCTTCGGCGAACTGCGCGATGCTCTTTTTGCCAAAGTGGCCCAGCACGCCATCCGCCGGGTGGCCCACAGCACCTTCGAGCACCTGATGGCCCTGTCCTTGCGCTTCCACCTGGAGCGGCAGACCGGCGGCCTCAGCCGCTCCCTGGACCGGGGCGCAAAGTCCATCGAATTCCTGCTGTTTTTTGTCATGTTCAACGTGCTGCCGACCATCTTCGAGATCGCTTTGGTCTGCGGCATCCTCTGGTACATGTTCGATTGGTATTTCGCCGCCGTTCCCCTCCTGACCGTGCTGGTCTACGTCTGGCTCACCTTCCGCCTGACCGAGTGGCGCATCAAGCACCGGCGCCAGATGAACGATTCCGACAATGACGCCAATACCAAGGTCATCGACGCCCTGATCAATTTCGAGACGGTGAAGTATTTCGGCAACGACCGGCACGAAAGCAGCCGCTATGACAAGGCCTTGGAAACCTATGAAAGCGCGGCCGTTCTGAGCCGCGTCTCGTTATCCATCCTGAACAGTGCCCAGGCCGTGGTGATCGCCATCGGCGTGACCGCGCTCATGATCATGGCCGGCAACGGCGTGGTGGCCGGGACCATGACCGTGGGCGATTTTGTCATGGTCAATGCCTATCTGATCCAGGTGGCCATGCCGCTTGGCCTCCTGGGCACGGTTTACCGGGAGATCAAGCAATCGCTGATCGATCTGGAGGCCATGTTCGACCTGCTGCACCGGGGCGCGGAGGTGCAGGACCAGCCGGACGCCCGCCCCCTGCAAGCCAGCGGCGGCACCGTCGCCTTTAAGGATGTAACCTTCGGCTATGACCCGCGCCGGCCCATCCTGCAAGGTGTCAGCTTTGCCGTGCCGGCCGGCCAAACCGTCGCCATCGTGGGGCCCAGCGGTGCCGGCAAGTCCACCATCAGCCGCATCCTCTTCCGCTTCTATGACGTGCTGGGGGGCCAGGTCACCATCGATGGCCAGGATATCCGGGGTGTCACCCAGGAGTCCCTGCGCGCGGCCATCGGCATCGTGCCCCAGGATACGGTGCTGTTCAACGACACCATCTATTACAACATCGCCTATGGCCGGCCCGGCGCCACCCGCCGGGAAGTGGGGAAGGTGGCCCGCCTGGCCCGCATCGAAAGCTTTATCGCCGGCCTGCCCGACGGTTTCGACACCATGGTGGGCGAGCGGGGCCTAAAGCTCTCGGGCGGTGAAAAGCAGCGGGTCGCCATTGCCCGCACCATGTTGAAAAACCCCTGTATCCTGCTGTTCGACGAGGCCACCTCGGCCCTGGACAGCAAGACCGAGCAGGAAATCCAGCAGAGCCTGCGCGAGGTGTCCAAGGGCCGCACCACCCTGGTGATCGCCCATCGCCTGTCGACGGTGGTCGACGCGGACCAGATCCTTGTGCTAGACGGCGGGGTGATCGTGGAACGGGGCCGCCACGACGCACTGCTGGCCGCCCAAGGGGCCTATGCCAAGATGTGGGAACGGCAGCAAAAGGTCGCTGAGACGGAAACAGCCGGCGACGGATCGGAAGCCGCCGAATGAAGACAAACATGCCCTAAAAACAATACATGCCATGAAGCTAGATCTGACATGACGCCGAACCTGACCCACATCGCCCTGCACGTGCGCGACCTGGACGCCATGATCGCCTTTTACCAGGACTACTGCGGCCTCGCGGTGGTCCACGAACGGGTGGACGACGGCTTTCGGGTCTGCTGGCTGGCCGAGGCCGGCCGGGAAAAGGAGTTCATCATCGTGCTCATGCCCGGCGGGCCGGGGCGGGACCAGGAAATGAACGATTTCAGCCACTTCGGCTTTGCCCTGGAAAGCCGGGCCGCGGTGGACGCCATGGTCGCCCGGGGCAAGGAGGCCGGCAACCTGGCCTGGGGTCCCTTTGATGAACCCTATCCCGTGGGCTACTACTGCGGCCTGCGCGACCCGGACGGCAACTTCGTTGAATTCAGTTTTGGCCAACCCCTGGGGCCGGGAGCCGAGGGATGAGCGATCCTTTGATGCAAGGGGTGCTGGACGGCCAGCGCCGTGCCTTGGCGCGTGCCATCACCCTGGCGGAATCCACCCGGCCCGACCATCGGGGGGCGGCCAATGCCCTCTTGACCCAGGTTTTGCCCCACAGCGGCAATGCCATTCGCCTGGGCATTACCGGCGTGCCCGGCGCCGGCAAGTCCACCTTCATCGAGGCCTTTGGCGGCCACCTGATCGATCACGGCCACCGGGTGGCGGTTTTGGCCGTGGACCCCTCCTCCCAGCGCTCCGGCGGTTCGATCTTGGGCGACAAGACCCGCATGGAAACCCTGTCACGCAACCCGGCCGCCTTCATCCGCCCCTCGCCCACCGACGGTTCCCTGGGCGGCGTGGCCCGGCGCACCCGGGAAGCCATCTTGCTGTGCGAGGCGGCCGGTTACGACGTGATCCTGGTGGAAACCGTCGGGGTGGGTCAGTCGGAAACCGCGGTCGCCGACCTGGTGGACATGTTCCTCCTCCTCTTGGTGCCCGGGGGCGGCGACGAACTGCAGGGCATCAAAAAGGGCATCGTGGAGCTGGCCGACCTGCTGCTGGTCAACAAATCCGACGGCAGCCTGACCGAAGACGCCCGCCGGGCCGCGGCGGAATACCGCGGTGCCCTGCACCTGCTGCGGCCGGCCAGCCCCCACTGGACCCCTAAGGTGCAGCTGTGTTCGGCCATCCAAGGCACCGGCATCGCCGAGGTGTGGGATTGCGTCACCCAGTTTCGCCAAGCCATGAGCGATTGCGGCGCCCTGGCCGAGCGGCGGGCGCGCCAGGCCAAGGGCTGGCTGTGGAGCGAGGTGAGCGAAAACCTGATTCTCACCCTGCGCCAGGCCCCGGCGGTGGCCGCCCTGATCCCCAGAGTGGAAAAAGAGGTCATGGCCGGCAGCCTGACTCCCAGCGCGGCGGCCCGGCAACTGCTCGATGCCTTCAGCAAAAATTAGCCGGCCGCGGTGCGGCTTTTTGCCGCTTTCGACTTGACGGGAGGGCTTGGGAAGCGTACATACCCGGTCTCTCAAAGACCAGCCGGGTAGGGAGCTGCCCGGCTCTTTGCTGTGCAATCCTCATCAAGATCAACGACTAAACGGAATCAGAGTTATGGCACGACGTTGCGATTTCACCGGCAAGGGCGTTCAAACCGGCAACAACGTAAGCCACGCCCACAACAAAACCCGCCGCCGCTTCCTGCCGAACCTGCAGCCGGTTTCCCTGATCAGCGATGCCCTGGGCGAGACCGTGCAGGTGCGCCTCAGCGCCCAAACCATTCGCACCGTTGAGAAAAACGGCGGCATCGACGCTTACCTGCTGTCGACCCCTTCCGCCAAGCTGGGCAAAAAGGCCCGCACCATCAAGCGGCGCATCAAAAACGCCGCGGCCTCCAAGGCCGAAGCCACGCAAGCAGCCGAATAGGCGGCAAAGCACCCCATTTCTAACGAAACGGTCTTACTTGACTGCGAATTGCAGCAGCAAGGTGCGCTGCAAGAAGTGGAAATTGTCGTCCGACAGGAGCGTCACCAACAGGGCCCCCGCCCCGTTCCGGTGCAATCCGACCCCCTCGAAATTGTCGATGGTGAGCGGCGGGTCGAGTACGGCGATTTCATCCCCCGTTAAGATCGCCCCGGGCGCCACCTGATCCAGGGGGATCTCCCGCATGCGCACGGAAAGCCCGCCGAGCAGGGAAAAACGCCGTTCCAGCAGCACGATGCCCCGACCCGGCAGCCAGGCGGCGCCGGTGGGCTTGTATTTGCCCTCGGCGACCAAGGAAAGATCGTGCCACTGGCCGTCCTGCCACAAAAACCCGCGATAGAGCCCCGCCCCGCCGGTCACCCCGGTGAGCGCCAGGACCCGTTCCCGGTCCAAAGCCACCAAGGCTTCGATGCCGTCATTGGGCGGCAAATCTTCCAAGCCCTCGGGCGCCGCGAAGACCCGGGGCACCCCGGCGAGCGTATCGGCGGCCCGTCCACTTTCGGCGGTAGGATAGAGCAGCATGCGGTGGTCGTGTTCGAAGGAGACCAAAACCGCGCCGTCGCTCAGCCGGGCCAGCCCCTCGGCATCCTGGCTGGTCTTGCCATCCAACGGCTTCCCGTCCGGCCCGAGCAGGGGCCCGGTTTGCCCCTCTTCCAATTCCGACAGGTTGCCGTCGGTATCATAGGTGAGTTGCGCGGCGAACCAGCGACCTTGATCGCTGACCATGGTCAGGCGCTCCCCGTCCGGCGACAGCAGCAAGGCCGAAAGCCCGCCGAAGTCAGATGATCGGGCGCTCAACTCCAGGCCCCCGTGCCAGGTCAGGCGCCCCACCTCCACCTGTTGCCAATCATTGGCGTTGAGGCGGCGCTCCACGGAAGAGATATCCAGGCTCTCCGCCGCCAGTGCCACGGCACCGATATGGCAAAAAACCAGCAGGGCGGCGCAGGAAGCTGCTTTCATAACATCACGGTCATTTTAGGTCTTTTTGCTAGCCCCCTCGGGAGCAAGGCGGCATAGTTTCGCAAAATCCACTTAATGAAAAGGGAACAAGCGTCATGACCGAAGTAGACCGCCGCAAACTCTTGACCGGGCTGGCCAGCTTGCCTCTCGCGACCGTTCTCGCCAATCCCGAAATCGCCAGGGCCGTGGCCGCCGGCTTGGAAGAGGTCAAGGTGGCCGCCCCCAGCGGCGGCACCATCTCGGCCTCCATCGCCCTGCCCGGCAAGGTGACCGCGCCGGCGGTGATACTGATCCACGAATGGTGGGGCCTGAACGACCAGATCAAGGCCGTGGCCGCCGAATTGGCCAAGGAAGGCTACGTGGCCCTGGCGGTAGATCTCTACAACGGCAAGTCCACCACCCTGCGCGAGGAGGCCCAGGCCCTGATGCAAGGGGTCGACGCCAACAAGGCGAAGGAGACCCTTGAAACCTGGGTTTCCTGGCTGAAGGCCGATGCCCGGGTGGAAGGCGGCATCGGCACGGTGGGTTGGTGCTTCGGCGGCGGCTGGTCCCTGAACGCCTCCATCGATTCGCCCGTCAACGCTACGGTGGTCTACTACGGCCGGGTCAACCAGCCCATCGAGGCGCTGGAAAAACTCAAAAGCCCCGTCCTGGGCCACTTCGCCACCAAGGACCAGTGGATCAACCAGGAAATGGTCGACGGCTTCGAGGCCAACATGAACACCCTGGGCAAGCCCTACGACGTCTTCTGGTACGAGGCCGAGCACGGCTTCGCCAATCCCACCAGCAGCCGCTACGACGAAAAAGACGCCAAGCTGGCGTGGGAGCGCACCACCCAGTTCTTCAAGGATAACCTGTAAACCAGGGATTTGGTGTCCGAGTCGGGCGGCGTCATGCGCAAACCCAGATCCATGCGCGGGCTGGAGGATCTGGGGCGCGCGCGCCTGTCACGGAACTTCTTTTTGCGAGATTTTCTCCACTCGGAGATCGCCGACTTTTACGGCATTCCCAACATCCCGGAAAACCCCGACCTGGCCATTCAAGCGGGGCGCCGGCTCTGCGAGACCCTGCTGGAGCCCCTGCAAGCCACCTTCGGCCGCATCGCGGTGCGCTCGGGCTACCGGGCGCCCGCCGTCAATGACTTCGGCAACAAAAACGGCGGCCAGTGCGCCAGCAACCGAGCCAACACCGCCTATCACATCTGGGACGCCCTGGACAAAAACGGCCGGATGGGCGCCGGCGCCTGCATCGTCATCCCCTGGTTCGCCGACCGCTATGACGCGGGCACCGATTGGCGGGCCCTGGCCTGGTGGATTCACGACCACCTGCCCTACGCACACCTACAGTTCTTTCCCAAGCTGGCCGCATTCAACATCCAATGGTACGAGAGGCCCCTGAAGCGCATCGATTCCTACATCGTGCCCAGGGGCTGCCTCACCAAGCCCGGCATGGCCAACCATGGCGGCTGCCATCGGGAGTGGTATGAAGGGTTTCCGGAGCTGCGGCCGGCCGAGATC
>JANQKX010000713.1 GCA_028280915.1 Kiloniellaceae bacterium | reverse complement strand
TGCCCGCGTGAAAGCCACACTCAGCGATTTGAAGGGAAAGGCCACGATTATCTTGGTCAGCCACCGCCCCTCCCTGCTCGCCTTGGCCGACCAGACCTTCCAACTGTCCGGCGGACGGCTGACGGTCGTTCGGGGACAGGGCAAGCCGAACAAAAGTAAAAGAGCGATCAAACCGGGCAAGGCCCCTGCCAAGCGTACCGCGGAGCGGCAAGCCAAAAAGGCCAGCGCATGACCGCACAATCCCTGTTCGGAAATGGCGCGCGCAGTGCCGGCGGGCTGAGCAATCTGAAAACCGATTCCGAGATTTCGGCCTGTTTACTGCCCCTGCTGGCCGTGCTCGGCTGGCGCGGCGATCCCAGGCACGTGGCCGAGGCCCTGCCCCACTTCACCAAAATCGAAGACATGGGGCGTCTGCGCGCCGTTCTGGGCAATCTCAACTATGCCTCACGCAAAGAAAAGATCGCCCTCAAGGAACTGGACCCGCGCCTGACCCCCTGTCTCTTCAAGGCCAAATCGGGCCAGACCTTCGTCGTGCTTCGCCGGGAAGGAACGGGCTTTCTCGTCCTGCACGGGCAGGATTCAAAGGTTAGAAATCTCGACCCCAAGGAAATTACGGGGACGGCTTATTTTGTCACCCCCGATGAAGAAACCAATGGCGACCTGCGCAAGGCCGCCGCCGCGGGGCAGTGGTTTCAGGAAGTCACCCGGCGCTTCAGGGGGCTGGTGTGGCAGATGCTCGCGATCACCCTGGTGTCGAACATCTTGGCTATCGCTGTCCCCTTATTTATCATGTCGGTTTACGACAAGGTTATCGGCTCCCATTCCTATGAAACGCTTTACTTTCTTCTTGGCGGTGTTTGCCTTGCCCTTGCCGCGGACGTCAGCCTGAGGCTGCTGCGGGCGCGCATCCTGGCCTATATCGGCGGACGAATCGATATGATCATCGGCACGTCGACCTTTCAGCAGGTGCTTTATTTGCCGGTTTACATGACCGAAAGGGCCTCGGTCGGCGCTCAGGTCGCCCGCCTGCGTCAGTTTGAGTCGATCCGCGAGTTTTTCACCGGGCCCCTTGCCGGCGTCTTTCTGGATCTGCCCTTTGTGCTGATCTTTGTCTTGGTGATCGCCCTGATCGCCGGCCCCTTGGCTTGGGTCCCCGTTGCCTTGATGGCCGTCTTTGCCTTGGCGGCCGTATTTATCCTGCCATTGACCCGGCGCCAGGTTGCCAGCGCCGGCGAGGCCCGCTCCCAGCGGGAGGCCTTCATGGTGGAAGCCATTTCCGAGCTGCGCGCCATCAAGAGTTCCGCCGCCGAGGAAGTTTGGAGCCGCCGCTACCGGGAGCTTTCCGCCAAGGCGGCCCTGGCCAGCTTCGCGTCGGGCCAGTCGTCACAAATGATACAAACCCTGGCCCAGTTTCTTATGCTATCCGGCGGGATCGCGACCTTGGGCGTCGGCACCCTGTTGGTCATGAACGGCACCGCGACCGTGGGCGCCCTCATCGCCAGCATGGCCTTGGTTTGGCGCATTTTGTCACCGCTGCAAATGGCGTTCCTCTCGGCGACGAAGCTGGAACAGGTGGGCCAGGGGATCAAGCAGATCAATCAGCTCATGCGGCAAAAGACCGAACGGGATCCTTCCTGCCTGGTCGATCATCTGCGCCGGATGGAGGGCAACATCACCCTAGATAAGGTGAGCTTGCGCTACATGACCAAGTCTGAACCGGCCGTTCTGGGAATCAACTTGGACATCAAACCTGGCGAGGTTATCGCCATAACCGGCGGCAACGGATCGGGCAAGTCCACCATCCTGAAACTGGTGGCGGGTCTATATGAAGCCCAAGCCGGGGCGGTTTTCATTGATGGCATCGACAGCCGCCAGATGGAAGTGGACGAACTCAGAAATTCGATTTCCTATGTCCCTCAAACCTGCGATCTGTTCTATGGCACCTTGGCCCAGAACCTGCGTTTGGCAAACCCCATCGCCAGCGACCAGGATCTGGCCCAGGCCGCCATGGAAGCGGGCCTGATGGAGGAGATCCTGCTGTTCCCCGACGGTTTCGAGACGCGGCTTACCGATCAGCTGCAACGGCAACTTCCCACCGGCACCAAACAAAAGATCAACTTGGCCCGGGCCTACGTGAAGAAAGCCCCCATCTTTCTGCTGGACGAACCGGCCAGCGGCTTGGACAACACGGCCGACGAACTGCTGCGCAAGAAAATACAGCAACTGCGGGGCAAGGCGACGACCCTCATGGTGACCCATCGGCCCAGCCACATGCGTTTGGCGGATCGCGTGGTTCACTTGGACGGCGGCCGGGTCTCTCTATCCGGACCGCCGGACGACGTTCTTCCCCAACTCGGAATGGCTTAGGCATATGGCAAAAGGCAGTCACTCCCCAAAGGGTAAATCAAACCGCGCCCAGGCGCGCAACCTGGCCCACAAGAACCGCTTGGTCAAGTTCCTGTCTCGGCCCCTGGTGCTTGAGGAAGCCGGTCCCCCCGCGGTCTTCAGCCATCTCATGCTGGTGGTCAGCGGCCTACTGCTGGTGGGCTTTGCCTGGGCCGCCGTGGCGCAGATCTCCGAGACCGCCGTAACCGAGGGGCACATCATGCCGGCCAAGCCGGTACAGGCCGTCCAGCACCTGGAGGGCGGGCTGGTCGCCGAGGTTTTGGTCGACAACGGCGAATTTGTTAAAAAGGGACAGCTTCTTGTCCGGCTCCAGTCAGTGGACGCCCAAGCGGAATTGGAACAGCTGCAAGCCCGTGAAGCCGGCCTGGCCTTGCGGGCCGAACGTCTGCGTGCCTTTGTACTGGATCGCGAAGCGGATTTTTCCGCCGGGCAGGACTATCCGGAGCTGGTGGCCGACCAGCAAGCCATCCTGGATCTGCAGATCGAAGCGCGGGAAAGCCAGCGCACGGTCATCCTGTCACGTATCGAGCAGCGCAAGGCCGAGGTGGCCGGGCTCAGCGAGCAGCGGGAAAACATCGAAAAACAGATCGGCTTGGTGGCCGAACAGGTGGAGATGCGCCGTACGCTTTTGAACAAGGGGCTTGATTCCCGGGTCAACTTCCTTGAGATCCAGCGTGCCCACACCAACATCCGGGGCGAATTGATCGCCCTGATCGGGCAAATTGCCACCTCCCAGGAAGCGCTGAACGAGGCCAAGGGCAGCTTGGTGGAACTGGATGCCAAGCTGCGCAATGAATCCTTGAGCGAGATGGGCCAGGTCACCGCCGAATTGGCCGAGGTCAGGGAATCCGCCGCCGAGCTGGAGGATCGGGTGTATCGCCTGGAAATCTTCTCGCCGGAACACGGCATCGTGAAGGGCCTCTTGACCAAAACCGTGGGGGCCGTCATCAAGCCCGGCGAGAACATCATGGAAATCGTGCCGGTACAGGAAAACATGGTGGCGGAGGTACAGATCAAACCCCGGGACATCGGCCATATCCGCATCGGGCAGGAGGCCAAGGTGAAGGTCACCACCTATGACGTGGCCCGCTTCGGCGCCCTTTCGGGCATTTTGGAGCACATTTCCGCCTCCACCTTCCAGGACGAGGAGGGCGAGCCCTACTACAAGGGTAAAATCGCCCTGGAGCAGAACTTTCTGGGCGGCCAGGCCGGGCGAAATCTGGTCTTGCCCGGCATGCTGGTGGCGGCCGACATCAGCACCGGCCGGAAAACCATCATGGAATATCTGCTCAAACCGGTCTACCGGGCCTTCGACGAGGCCTTCGACGAGCGCTAACCTGCTTTGCAGCACGCATTGCGTGCTAAATTTCCGTCGCCACGTCACTGCAATGGGTCAGCGACCTTGACCTGCGGCGGCCAGACCCCCACATTCTAGTCAATCGGTGCCGTTGGTCGGGCCGATGCCGGGCGTTTTAGCTGAATTCAGGAAACCCCTGGCCTTTTGGTTAACCTTGCTCATGGCGAGGAGGTGAAACACATGTCCCGTCTGTCCCTTTTCAACAGTCCGCTATTGCTCGGTTTCGAACAGTTCGAGCAGGCAGTGGACCGGGTCGCCAAGACGGCCGACGGGTATCCCCCCTACGACGTGGAGCAGGTGGACCAGAACAAGATTCGGATCACCCTGGCGCTGGCGGGTTTCGCCGCCAACGAACTGCAGGTGCAGCTGGAAGACAACCAGCTGGTGATTCGGGGCAAGAAACAGGACAGCAGGAAGGCGGTTTACCTGCACCGGGGTATTGCGACCCGGCAGTTTCACCGCAGTTTTGTGCTGGCCGAGGGCATCGAGGTTGTCGCCGCGTCACTGAGCAATGGATTATTGCACATTGATCTGGAACGGCCCCGCATTGAGCCCCAAATAAAAAAGATAAAGATCGATACCCAAACGGGCGAGCAGTCGGCCCCTCTGATCGACGGCGCCGCTCAAGGAGATAGCTGATGGATACCACACAACATTTCGCCCCCATAAGTGAGGTGGATCTGCTGCGCCTGGGCCTGGAAAACCTGGCCTATGTTAAACTGATTACCGAGGAATCCGGGCCCTTTTATGCCATCCACGCCGCCGACGGCACGGAAATCGGCCGCGCGCCCGATCTGGATCTGGCCCTTGCCGCCATCCGCCAGCAGGGCCTGGAAGGCCTTCGGGTTCACTAAAAGAGGGACCACCGTGATGTTGTTGCCAACGCTGATCTCTTGGGTCCGAAATTATTGGATTGAGGCTTCTTCGATCGGGGCTAGGAACGCTGGTTCCCCGACCCCGCAGCCCGTCCCGGTTCGTGTGCCTGCACGCGCATCAAATAAACGCAGAGCAAGATAGCGGGGATGCCCAGACAGGCCACGTAGATAAAAAACGGTCCGAAGGACACCGCTTCCACCACCTTGCCGGAGTAGCCGCTCAGGAACTTGCCCGGCAAGGTCATCAAAGATGAAAACAAGGCGTATTGGGTCGCCGTGAAGGCCCGATTGGTCAGGCTTGACAGATAAGCGATGAAAGCCGCTGTGGCGAGCCCGGCGCTGATGTTGTCGGCGGAGACCGTCACCACGAGGAAGCGAACGTCCGCGCCGATGTAAGCCAGGGCGGCAAACAATAGGTTTGTCGCCGCCACCATGGTCGCGCCCAGCAGCAAGGGGCGCATCACCCCATAGCGCACCACCAGCAGCCCGCCGATGAAACTGCCGGCCAAGGTCATGATCAAGCCAAAGACCTTGGTCACGTTGGCGATTTCCGTCAGGGAGAAACCCAAATCGATGTAGAAGGGATTGGCCATGGCCCCCATGCTGATGTCGCTGAGGCGGTATAGGGAGACAAAAAGCAAAATCACCGCCGCCATGGAACCGTTCTGCTGGAAAAAGTCCATGAAAGGCCGGGCCACCGCGCCGTAAAACCAAGCTTGGGCATCGCCGAACCAGCCGGACGGCAGTCCGGCGCGGAAGGCCGCCACCGCCGGTTCGGCCAGAATGCCGGGACGGGCGTCATTCACCTCCGGCTCGCGAATCAACAAAGTGGTGATCAAACCAACAAAGCCCAGCGCGGCCATGACTTGATAGGCCGCGCCCCAATTCACAAAGTCGGCCACGTAAAGGGCACCGGCACCGGCGGCGAGCAAGGCAATGCGATAGCCGAAAATGTAGGTGGCCGACATGGCACCTTGCAGATCCACCTCCACCGCTTCGATGCGATAGGCGTCGATCACGATATCCTGAGTTGCCGAGGAAAAGGCCACCAAAAGAGCAAACCACACCAGGGCAGCCAGATCGGCTCGCGGGTCACAAAAGGACATGCCCACGAGGCCGGTCACGATGCCCGCTTGCGCCAGCAGCATCCAGCTGCGGCGGTGTCCCAGCCAGGCGGTCAAGATCGGCAGGCGCAGCTGATCCACCACCGGGGCCCAAAAAACCTTGATGGAATAGGTGATGCCGATCCACGAGAAAAAGCCAATGGTGGCCACCTCGATACCGGCCTTCGCCAGCCAGGCGGTCAGGGTGGAAAAGACCAGCAGGAAGGGCAGGCCGGCGGAAAAGCCCAAGAAGGCCATGGCCAGAACACGCCGGTGAAAATAGACGCGCAGGGCCTCGGCCCAGCTACGGCCGCCGTCTAGCGGCCCCGGCTTCTCCGACGATTGGCGGCCGGGTTCAGCTGACATCCCGCAGACGGCTGTGGCGCTTGCGCTCGTGGAAATCCAACAGGGCCTTGCGCAAGCGGATGGACTTTGGCGTTACCTCGACCAGCTCGTCGTCGGCGATATAGGCCAGCGCCTGCTCCAGGCTGCGCACCCGGGGCGGGGTCAGGCGCACCGCCTCGTCCTTGCCGGCGGCACGGATGTTGGTGAGCTGCTTGGCCTTCATGGGGTTCACATCCAGATCGTTGCCCCGGCTGTGCTCGCCGATGATCATACCTTCATAGACCGGTGAGCCGGGATGTATGAAAATCTCGCCCCGCTCCTCCAGGTTCCACAGGGCAAAGGG
This sequence comes from Kiloniellaceae bacterium, assembly GCA_028280915.1. Classification (GTDB taxonomy): domain Bacteria; phylum Pseudomonadota; class Alphaproteobacteria; order Kiloniellales; family Kiloniellaceae; genus JANQKX01. The sequence goes on along the minus strand of JANQKX010000713.1, from coordinate 1,191 downwards.
CACGGCGGTGCCCTTGCCGTTGGAAATCAGCACCCCGTTGCGCCGGCCGCGGATCGGCCCCTTGTGCGCGCCATAGCTGTGAAACAGGCGGTGCATGATCCCGGTCCCGCGGGTGTCGGTGAGGAATTCCCCATGATAGCCGATCAAACCCCGCGCCGGCGCCAGGAAGGTCAACCGGGACTTGCCCCCACCGGAGGGGCGCATATCGGTCAGCTCGCCCTTGCGCAGGCCCATTTTTTCCACCACGGCGCCGGCAAACTCCTCGTCCACGTCCACTTGGACCTCTTCAATGGGCTCCAGGCGCTGCCCGGTCTCCGGATCCTCCTGAAACAGCACCCGCGGCCGGCTGATGGACAGCTCGAAGCCCTCGCGGCGCATAGTCTCGATCAGCACGCCCAGCTGGAGCTCGCCCCGGCCGGCCACCTCAAAGGCGTCCTTGGATTCGGTCTCGGTCACCCGGATCGCCACATTACCCTCGGCCTCCCTGAGCAGACGGTCGCGGATCATGCGCGAGGTGACCTTGTCCCCCTCCTGGCCGGCCAGGGGCGAATCGTTCACCGAAAAGGTCATGGCCAGCGTCGGCGGGTCGATGGGCTGGGCCGCGATGGGCTGGGTCACCTCGGGCGCGCAAATGGTCTCGGCCACGGTCGCGTTGGCCAGGCCGGCGATGGCGACGATATCCCCGGCGCGGGCCTCGGTGATGGGTTCCCGCTTCAGGCCGCGAAAAGCCAGAAGCTTGGTCAAGCGGGCACCGGTCTCCACCCGGCCGTCCGCCCCCAGCACGGTCAACGGCATGTTCAAGCGCGCCACGCCGGAATGAATGCGCCCGGTCAGGATGCGGCCGAGGAAGTTATCGGCCTCCAGCAGGGACGCCAGCATGGTAAAGGGCTGGCTGTCGTCGCCCTGGGGCGCCGGCACCCGATCCACGATCAGGTCAAACAGGGCATCCAGATTTTCCTTGGGCTCCGCCAGGTCGGCGACCGCCCAGCCCTGCTTGGCCGAGGCGAAGAGGCTGGCGAAATCCAGCTGCTCGTCATTGGCCTCCAGAGCGGCAAAAAGATCGAAGACCGCGTCCTGGGCCCAAAACGGCCGGGCATCGGGCCGGTCCGCCTTGTTGATGACAACGATGGGCGCCAGGCCCCGGGCCAAGGCCTTGGCGGTGACGAACTTGGTCTGGGGCATGGGGCCCTC
>JANQKX010000706.1 GCA_028280915.1 Kiloniellaceae bacterium | reverse complement strand
AGCCCCGCCTCGGCTTGATCGAGAGGCACGTGCAGGCGGGGAGTGGGGATCTCCGCGCCGTTGATCCGCAAGGCCGCGTCACCGGCGGCCAAACCGCCTCGGCCCGGCAAAAAGTTCATGGCCGGGCTGCCGATGAAGCCGGCCACGAAGCGGGTGGCGGGGCGGTCGTAGACCTCCATGGGCGGCGCCACCTGCAGCACCTCGCCACGGTTCATGATGCAAATGCGGTCGGCCATGGCCATGGCCTCGATCTGGTCGTGGGTCACATAAACGGTGGTGGCGGAAATGCGGTTGTGCAGGGATTTCAGTTCGTCGCACATCAATTCGCGGAATTCGGAATCCAAGGCGCCCAGGGGCTCGTCCATCAAAAAGGCCTTGGCCCGGCGGATGATGGCCCGGCCCAGGGCGACCCGCTGGCGATCGCCGCTGGACAGTCCGCCGACGGGGCTGCTCAGCAGATGATCGATGCGCAGCATCTCGGCCACTTCCTGGGTACGTTGGCGCACCTCGCGGCGCGGCACCCCTTGCACCCGCAAGGGAAAGGAAATGTTCTGCCGCACGTTCATGTGGGGGTAGAGGGCGAAGAGCTGGAACACAAAGGCGATGTCCCGCTGCGAGGCGCGCAGGAAAGTCACCGGCTTGCCGTCCAGCAGGATCTCGCCGGAAGTGGGCAGCTCCAGCCCGGCGATCATGCGCAGGGTGGTGGTCTTGCCGCAGCCCGAGGGGCCCAGCATGACAAAAAACTCGCCGTCATGGATGGTGAAATTGGAATTACGCACGGCGATGAAATCGCCAAAGGCCTTGTGCAGATTGTCGATGCGGATCTCGGCCATCCCTCAGTCCTCCGGGAAATGGCTGACGATGACGAATCCCACGGTACCGATCAGGATGACCGTGAAGGAATGGCCGAAGAGCTCAAGGGAAAAGGGCTGCATGAGCATGAAGACACCCAACCCGATCAGCGCGGTGGCCACGGCCTCCCAAGGCCCGCGGCGGAAATAGCGCGCCCAGCCGCGCGACCTTGCGTTCTGCTGTGGCTTGGCAGGTGTGCTCATTTGCGGACCGCTCCGAAGGTAATGCCGCGGAGGAGCTGGTTGCGCAGCAGCACGGTGAAAACGACGATCGGCACCAGGAACAGGGTGGTGCCGGCGGCCACTGCCGGCCAGTCCAGGCCGCCCTCGCCGATGATGATGGGAATGAAGGGCGGCGCCGTCTGGGCCTCGCCGCTGGTGAGCAGCAGGGCAAAGGCATATTCGTTCCAGGCAAAGATCAAGCAGAAGATGGCGGTGGCGGCGATGCCGGCCCGGGCCTGGGGCAGGACCACCTTCCAAAAGGCCTGCAGCCGGCTATAGCCGTCCACCACCGCGGCCTCCTCGTACTCGGCGGGGATCTCGTCCATGAAGCCCTTCAACAGCCAGACCGCCAGGGAGATGTTGACCGCCGTATAGAGCAGGATCATGCCCAGTGCCGTGTCGGAAAGCCCCAGGGTGCGGAACATGAGGTAGATGGGAATGGCGACCGCGATGGGCGGCATCATGCGGGTGGAAAGAATGAAAAACAGCAAATCGTCTTTCAGGGGCACCTTAAAGCGGGAAAAGCCGTAGGCCGCCAGGGTACCGAGGAAAACCGCCAGGAAGGTGGAGCCGAAACCGATGACGATGGAATTCATGTAGCGGTCGGCAAAACGCGACGGCCCGGTGATCACCATGTTGCGCTGGCGTACCAAGTCATCATACCAGGTCTCGGCCGGTCCCAGGCTTTCGATGTATTCCGGCGTCTGGCGCGAGCGGGTGGTGAAGAGGTTGCAATAGCCTTCCAAGGACGGCGTGAACAACACCTTGGGCGGATAGGCGATGGAATCGGGCGGCGACTTGAAGCTCGTCATCACGATCCAGGCGAGCGGAATCATGGTGATCAGCGCATAGGCGATGACGATCGTGGCAGCCACCCGGCGCGCCAGCGGTGTCGGGGCGACGACGGAATGCGCCTGGGTTGCGGCGTTCATCGTTGCTTCACCCGGTTGAGCGCCTTGACGTAGATATTCGCCAATCCGAAGACGGTGACGAAGAGGATGAT
>JANQKX010000209.1 GCA_028280915.1 Kiloniellaceae bacterium | reverse complement strand
ATCGGCTTTATCTTCCTGTTCACCGTCGGCGGCGTCACCGGGGTGGTCCTGGCCAACGCGGGCATGGATATTGCCATGCACGACACCTATTACGTGGTGGCGCACTTCCATTACGTGCTGAGCCTGGGAGCGGTCTTTGCCATCTTCGCCGGGTTTTATTACTGGATCGGCAAGATGTGCGGCCATCAGTATCCCGAATGGGCGGGCAAGCTTCACTTCTACACCACCTTCATCGGGGTGAACCTGACCTTCTTCCCGCAGCACTTCCTGGGTCTGGCCGGCATGCCGCGGCGCTACATCGACTATCCCGACGCCTTTGCCGGGTGGAACGCGGTATCGTCCTACGGCTCTTACATTTCGATCTTGTCGACGGTCTTTTTCATCGGCCTGGCCATTCACACGGTCTTTATCTCGCGCAAGAAAACCGAAGCGAATTACTGGGGCGACGGGGCGACCACCTTGGAGTGGACGGTGTCCTCGCCGCCGCCGTTCCACACCTTCGAGACCTTGCCGCGGATCAAGTAACAGCGTCGGGGCCGTCTTGAGGGGCGGCTCCGGCCCTTAGTTTTCGAAAGGGATATCCTCCTTGTCCGACACATCCATGGAAGTGAGCCGCCCGACCCTGGCCGGCACCTTGGTGGACGACGCGGCGATCGCCGGCGGACGGCTGGGTGACTATGTGGCTCTGCTCAAGCCGCGGGTCATGTCCTTGGTGGTGTTTTCGGGTTTCGCCGGGCTCTACGTGGCGCCGGGCAGCATTCACCCCTTTTTGGCCTTGGTGGCCGTCTTGTGCATCGCCGTGAGCGCGGGCGCGGCGGGGGCCATCAACATGTGGTACGACCGGGACATCGACGCGGCCATGTCCCGCACCAAGGGCCGGCCGATCCCGGCGGGCCGCGTGCTGCCGGACGAGGCCCTGGCCTTCGGTGTGACCTTGAGCTTGTTTTCCGTGATGGTCATGGGGCTGGCCGTTAACTGGGTGGCCGCCGGCCTCTTGGCTGCCGCCAGCCTGTTTTACGTTTTCGTTTATACCATGTGGCTGAAGCGCCGGACGCCGCAGAACATCGTGATCGGCGGTGCCGCCGGGGCCTTCCCGCCCATGATCGGCTGGGCCGCCGTAACCGGTTCGGTGAGCGTGGAATCGGTGGTCCTGTTCGCGATCATCTTCATGTGGACCCCGCCCCATTTTTGGGCCTTGGCACTCTATCGCGAGGGTGACTATGCCAAGGCCGGTGTGCCCATGTTGCCCGTGGTCGCCGGCAAGGCGGTCACCCGGCGGCAGATGCTGGCCTATACCGTCGCTTTGGTGCCCTTGAGCCTCCTACCCAGCCTGCTGGGCAGCGCCGGCCTGCTTTATGGCCTGGTCGCGGCCGTGGCCTCGGTGTGTTTTGTGCTCTTGGCGCTCCGGGTGTTGCGGGATCACAGCGATCGGGCGGCCCGTCAGATGTTCGGCTATTCGATCCTTTACCTTTTTGTGATCTTTACCTTTTTGATCATCGACCGCACCGCGGGCGGCATGGCTTTCTGGCCGGTGCCGGTCATGGGATAAGCGATGCCCCGGGACGATAGGCAAAATGGCGACCTGCACCGCCAGCGCCGGTTGAAGAACTGGGCGCTGCTGGCGGTTCTGCTCGCTTTTGTCATCCTGGTCTACTTTGTCTCCATCATTCGGATGGGAGGAGGGTCATAATGGGTCGTAATCGCCGCACGGCTGTCATCTTGCTGGGTGTGGTGCCCTTGATGGTGGGCCTGACCTTTGCCTCGGTACCGCTATACCGCCTGTTCTGTCAGGTGACCGGCTTTGGCGGCACCACCCAGGTGGCCGAAGCCGTGCCCGAAGCGGCGCTGGAGCGGGAGATCACCGTGCGCTTCAACGCGGACACGGACCCGCAGCTGTCGGTCCAATTCGAGCCGGTGGAGCGGTCCATGACCCTGCGCGTGGGCGAGCCGGGCTTGGCCTTTTACCGGGCCACTAATTTAACCGATCGGCCGATCTCGACCATGGCCACGTTCAACGTGACGCCGCTGAAGGCGGGTCGGGTCTTTAACAAGGTGCATTGCTTTTGTTTCGAGACCCAAACCATCGCCGCGGGGCAGAGCGTGGATATGCCGGTGTCGTTTTTTGTCGACCCGGAGATCGAGGAAAACGTGAATCTGAACGAAGTGAAGACCATTACGCTCAGCTACACGCTTTTTGAGGATATTGATGCGACAACGACGGACGCCACCCAAACGGGGGCGTCGGCGGGGGCCGCCGCTGATGCGCAGGTGGCGGATTTGGAGTCAGTAGAAGGGCAGTTTTCTGCCAACTGATGATTGGAGAACGCCGCCGGTCCGGCGGAAGTGAGGGGAAATGAGCGAAGGTCACGAAGCTAACCATCCATACCATCTGGTCGATCCCAGCCCTTGGCCTCTGGTGGGTGCCATTTCCGGGGGCGTCTTGGCGACCGGTTTGGTGCTCTTCATGCACGGCATGGCGGGCTGGATCATGCCCCTTGGCGTGGTGTTGGTCCTGGTCACCATGTTTTTCTGGTGGCGGGACGTTATCAAGGAGGCCACTTTTCAGGGCTTCCACACGCCCATCGTGCAGCTCGGCCTGCGCTATGGCATGGTGCTGTTCATCGCCTCGGAGGTGATGTTCTTCGCCGCCTTCTTCTGGGCATTCTTCGACGCCAGCCTGGTCCCCGGCGAGGTGCAGCAGGTCATGCGCACCGAATTCACCGGCGGGGTGTGGCCGCCCAAGGGCGTGGAGGTCTTTGCGGCCTTTGACCTGCCGTTTTTGAACACCATGATCCTGCTGCTGTCGGGGTGCACGGTTACCTGGGCCCATCACGCCCTGATCGAAGGGGACCGTCAGGGCCTGCTGCAGGGCCTAAGCCTGACCATCCTGCTGGGCATCTTCTTCACCGGCGTGCAGATTTTCGAATATACCCATGCGGCTTTTGGCTTCACCGACGGGATCTATTCCTCGACCTTCTACATGGCCACGGGCTTCCACGGCTTCCACGTGTTCGTCGGGACCTGCTTCCTGATCGTCTGCCTGTGGCGGGCCTGGCGCGGTCATTTCAAGCCGGATCATCACTTCGGCTTCGAGGCGGCGGCCTGGTACTGGCACTTCGTTGACGTGGTATGGCTATTCCTTTTCGTTTGCATTTACTGGTGGGGCGGCCGGTAGCCCCTTGCCCGACAGGAGCCGGCGGAGGACATCATGAACAATGAAACGCCGTCGCCGGCTTATGGGCAGTCCGCTCTGCGGGTGGGCTTGACCTGCAAATGTCCTCGTTGCGGCCGTGGTGCCTTGTTCACCGGGTTTTTGACCGTGGTGCCCAGATGCAGTGTCTGCGGCCTGGATCTGTCTAAGGAAGATTCCGGCGACGGCCCGGCGGTTTTTATCGTGTTCATCCTGGGGGCGATCGTGGTAACTCTGGCCTTGGTGGTCGAGGTCAACTTCGAGCCGCCCCTGTGGGTCCATCTCGTGATTTGGCCGCCGGTGATTATCGGCGGCGCTTTAGCGATGCTGCGGCCCCTCAAGGGCTTGATGATCGCCCTGCAATACAAAAACAAAGCGAGTGATAGCGGGACGGTCGACTATGACTGAGGTGACATGACGGTGCCCGAGGGCGGGCCGCACGGCGGTGGTGCGTCACATGCGCCGAAGCCCAAACGGCGTTTTAAGGCGACCTTTTGGCCCACCGTGGTGACCATACCGATGATCTTGATCCTGATCGGTTTGGGCGTCTGGCAGCTACAGCGCCTGCACTGGAAGGAAGATTTGGTTGCCGAGCGGCAAAGCCGATCCCAAGGCCCGGCCATCACCGTCGATCAGGTCCCCGCGGATATGGCGGCGGCGGAGTTTTTGCTTGTTCAGGTGACGGGCGATTTCCGCCATGACCAAGAGTTCTACCTGGGCGCCCGCACTCGGGAAGGCCGGGTCGGCTTCAACATCGTCACGCCCTTTGTCTTGGAGGACGGCCGCACTCTCTTGGTGAACCGGGGATGGGTGCCCCAGGCCAAAAAGACCGCCGATACCCGCCCGGAAGGCCAGGTCACGGGCCGGCAAACCATTGAGGGCCTGGTGCGCCAGGACGGCTGGAAAGGGGTGGATTTCGCCCGTCCGGAAAACCTGCCCGGCGAGCGGTTTTATTACTGGGTTGACCTGCCGGTGATGTTCGACGATTTGGGAGAGGTGCAGGCGATCGACGCCTTTTACCTGGAAGCCGGCCCCGCGGCCAACCCGGGCGGTTTGCCCAAGGGCGGGCAGACCCGCATCAATCTGCGTAACGATCATCTGGAGTATGCCCTCACCTGGTTCGCCTTGGCCATCGCACTGGCGATTATCTATTTTTTATTCCACTATCGCCCCAGCGACGAGACGGCGGGACGCGAATAAGGTTTCCCTTCCCTTGTGCCAAATGTGCTTGTGCCGGAGGTATAAGACATGAAAGACGCCTATCAACAGCTTCACGACCGCTTTGACCGCCACGCCGCCCTCAGCGAGGCGGCTGGTATGCTCCAATGGGATATGTCCACCATGATGCCCGAGGGCGGGGCCGAGGCGCGGACGGAGCAGCTCACCGCGTTGAGCGTGACCTGTCATGATTTGTTGACCGATCCGCAGCTGGGCGACCTCTTCACCGCGGCCGGGCAAGCACAAGACGCTGGGGACCTTGATCCCTGGCAGGCGGCCAACCTGCGCGAGATGCGGCGGCAATGGCTGCATGCCACGGCGGTGCCGGCGGATTTGGTGGCGGCCCAGACCCGGGCCAACCGAAAGTGCGAAATGGTTTGGCGCGAGGCCCGTCCCGCCGCCGACTTTGCCATGATCCTGCCCAGCCTGCGCGAGGTGCTGTCCCTTACCCGGCAGGAGGCGGCAGCCAAGGCGGAGGCTTTCGATTGCTCCTTGTATGACGCCTTGTTAGACCTCTACGAGCCCGGCGGTCAGTCGGCGGCCATCGACGGGGTGTTCGATGATCTGGTTGGTTTTTTGCCCGATTTTCTGGACCAGGTCTTGGCGCAACAGGGTCGCCGGGACAAGCGCAGTCTGCCCGCGGGTCCGTTTGACCTGGACAAGCAGGAAGCCTTGGCGCGGCAATTGATGACCGCGGTCGGTTTTGATTTTTCCCGGGGGCGTCTGGACACCTCCCTGCACCCCTTCAGCGGCGGGGTGCCCGATGATGCCCGCATCACCACCCGTTACGACGAAAACGATTTTTCCAAGTCCTTGATGGGCGTGCTGCACGAAACCGGCCATGCCCTTTATGAGGGTGGGCTGCCCAAGAATTGGCGCCGGCAGCCGGTGGGCGAGGCCCGGGGCATGGGAATACATGAGAGCCAGTCCTTGCTGATAGAGATGCAGGCCTGCCGGTCCCTGGAATTCGTGTCCTATCTGGCGCCGCGGGCCAAGGCGGCCTTCGGCGGCAGCGGCCCGGCCTGGGAGACAGAGAATCTGCTGCGGCTGTACAACCGCGTCGAGCCCGGCTTTATCCGGGTGGACGCGGATGAGGTGACCTATCCGGCCCACGTGATTCTGCGCTACCGGCTGGAAAAGGCCCTGATCGAGGACCGTATGGCGCTGGAAGACCTGCCGGCGGCTTGGAACGAAGGCATGTCGGATCTGCTGGGCATCGTGCCGCCCGATGACGGGCTGGGCTGCCTGCAGGATATCCACTGGTATGACGGGGCCTGGGGCTACTTCCCCACCTATACTATCGGCGCCATGACCGCGGCCCAGCT